>CAYQVN010000081.1:0-2418 GCA_964420895.1 uncultured Nitrospirota bacterium
GGTACCGTTCTGGAGAATGTGTCCATCGATATGGAGACCCGCAGGATCGATCTTGCCGATACGGCCCTGACGGAGAATACCCGTGCCGCCTACCATATTACGGCCGTTGAAGATGCCGTGATCTCCGGCAGGGGCGGTCACCCGAGACATCTCTTCATGTTGACCCGCGATGCCTCGGGGGTCATGCCTCCTGTGGCAAAACTGAATACGGAACAGGCCCTCTATTTTTATCTTTCCGGCTACACCTCGGAGATTGTTGAGGACGAGCCGAGGGCAACCTTCAACCCCTGTTTCGGGGCGCCCTTTCTGGCCCTTTCCCCGCTGGTTTATGCGAGAATCCTCGGGGAAAAGATCGCAAAACACCATGTCCAATGCTGGATGATCAATACCGGATGGACCGGTGGCCCCGTGGGTGACGGTCACCGAATCGGAATCGACGATTCCCGGGCGATCGTTCGCGCAGTCCTGTCGGGGCAACTGGCATCAGCCTCCATGCGAAAGGACCCGGTCTTCGGTTTCGAGGTCCCCGAGGCGTGTGACGGGCTGCCGCCGGAACTTCTCGATCCACGGCAGTTGTGGGAAGACAGCGCGCTCTATGACCGTCGGGCGGAGGAACTGGTGGGGAAATTCAAGGAAAATTTCGATCATTTTTCCGAGGATGTCCCCGTCGAGATCCGAAAGGCCGGCCCCTGATTGACAAGCTCTCCGTAAAGAAATATAATAATCGCACATTTCCACCATTATTTCGCAAGGCCGTAGTGGTCCTTCCTTGAATTTTTTTCAAAGGGGATGAATCTGTGGCGATTTCCTGCGTCAATCTTTTTCAGTACATATTATCTTCTCCCATCGTATGGGAACTGTTCCGCTCTTCAGGGATGCCTCAGTTCCCTCTATCGATGAAGAGAGCCCATTTCAAGTCCAATGAATGAGCGTTACCGGTTTCAGAATCGGCAGCGAATCGGAGACTCAGAGGCGCAATCATGGCACAGCACCGGAAATATCTTGGAGGAGCAAAACCCTCTGGGAGTGACGCCCAGATCCTGGAAATGGCCATGCGAAAAGAGAAGGTGGCCGCCGATTTCTATGGGACCCTGGCAAAGATCGTCGAGCGGGAGGATTCCCGAAGACTTCTGACCCACCTGAAGGAGGAGGAAGAGCGTCATTATGGTTTGTTGCGCAATGCCATGATGTCCGGGGATAATTCCGCTGTGGGGAGTGGGACGGAGACTGCTCACATGGGATTGGCCGACTTTCAGGAAGAGAAGGAGATCGACCCGCAATCTTCCCCTGCGGACATCCTGAAGCTTGCCATCCGCAGGGAAGAAGAGGCGGAAGAGTTTTATCTTGGACGAGCCCATACCCTGCAGGACCATGATCTTGCGCAATTGTATCACAAACTGGCATTGGAGGAGAAGAACCACCGTGCGAAGCTGATGCACATCTACGAAGAACAGCTCAACATGGGGAATGCCTGAAACAAGGACCACAGATTAATGACCTGACCGAAGGGTCTTTCCCACCTCCACGGGATCCGTCAGGGGCCTCTGGCAGGTGTAGTTCCTGCAGATATAAACGGCCGGTTTCCCGGCGAGAGATGTTTTGCGTTCCAGGAAGGGGAGGGGGGCAGCCATTTTTCCTGCCTTTTCCCAGGTCAGGGCCACTACCTTGTTCGGCACAAAGGGGGTGGCCACTGCCCGGATCAGTGCAAGGGTTTCTTCGCTTTTTGGGGGACCGGCCACGGCGATCTCCATGGGTGAGGAGAGAAGGAATTCCAGGGCCGTCAGGCTTTGGGGAAAGGCCGTGGGGGATGCCTTCAGGTCGGCCGTCATCCCCTCCAGGGTCGTCTCCGCCATTTCCCGTAGTTCCTTCCTGCCAGTAAATTCCGAAAGACGGAGAAGGTTCAGCAGAGCGACAGCATTGCCCGATGGTTTGGCCCCGTCGTAGAACTCTTTGCTCCGGGTGAGAAGAGTGGGATCCCCTTTTTGGGCGAAGAAAAACCCGCCTCCCTTCGGATCGTAAAAATGGTTCACCATCCGTCGATTCAGCTCCAGGGCCTCGATGATCCATTCCGGGTTGAAAGTAGCCTGGTAGAGTTCGAGCAGTCCCTGCACGAAAAAGGCGTAGTCGTCCAGGTAGGCTGGATACTTGGCTTCCCCGTCCCGGTAGCGCCGGAGCAGTTCTTCTTTCTCAAAGAGATTTTCCATAATGAAAAGGGCGGCCTTTTCTGCGGACATGGCGTAACGGGGTTCATCAAGGACCTCGGCTGCATAGGCAAGGGTGTGGATCATCATGCCGTTCCAGGCGGTGAGGATCTTGTCGTCCCGGTGGGGACGAATGCGCTCCGTCCGTGCCTGAAACAGTTTGTTCCTGCCGTAGAGGAGGATGTCCCGGAGTTCCGGCACTGGGATCTTCTGGTCT
>CAYQVN010000081.1:2518-8506 GCA_964420895.1 uncultured Nitrospirota bacterium
TGCAGGGTCTTCTCCACCATCTTCAGGGCCTCAGCGTTTCCGGTGCGGTGATGGTAACGGAGCAGGAAGGAGAGAGTCATCCCCTGGGGAAATTTCGGTGCCGGGCCGAAGCCGGCGTATCGGGCATCGAAGCGTTCCGCAATTGATTGAAAGGCGTGATCGGTCAGCGCCGCGGTGAGTTCTTCTGAAGGATTGGTGGAGGCGGATTGCCGGAGGGCTTCGGTCAACCGTTGAGCACTTTTTTCCAGTTCCTCCGGCTTCTCTTTCCAGAGGGTTGCAATGCGGGGCAGAAGGGTTTTCATCCCGACCCGGCCCCACTTGTCTTCCGGCGGGAAATAGGTCCCCCCCACAAAGGGTTCTAACTTCGGTGTCAGAAAAACGTTCAAGGGCCATCCGCCACTGCCGGTCATGGCCTGTACGGCGGCCATGTAGATCTTGTCGAGGTCGGGCCGTTCCTCCCGATCGACTTTAATGCAGATGAAATCCCCGTTGAGGAGTGCCGCAATCTCTTCGTTTTCAAAGGATTCCTCTTCCATGACATGACACCAGTGGCAGGTGGAATAGCCGATGGAGAGGAAGATGACCTTATGTTCCTTCTTCGCCCGGGCGAGCGCTTCGTCTCCCCAGGGATACCACTCTACCGGATTGTAGGCATGCTGAAGGAGGTAGGGGCTCTTTTCGTGGATCAGGTGATTTGCGTTTTTTTCTTGGGTCTCCATGATCTTCCCCTCTTCTTTTTTGTTGACCTTCTGCTCTCCGATCATGGGAGTGCCTGCCAACAGGATCATGGCGAGGGTGACGGTCAACCATTTTATTCGTGTCATCATCTGCACTTTCCCTGCCGACGGATTCCCTGCACGGTTATAGTGAATCAGAGAAGGGGGATTTCGTCAAACCGGAAGATCAGTGGGTGAGCACTGTCGAGGAGGATGTTTGCAAGGGAAGGCGAAAACAGAAACAGGCGCCTTCGCGACTCTCTTTTGATACCCAGATGGCGCCCTGGTGGCGTTGAAGGATCTCCTTCGAGATGGGCAAGCCGAGACCGACCCCGCCCTTTGTGGCCATCTTGACGGCGTCGATCTGACGGAATTTGTCAAAAATGATCTCGTGGTATTCCTCGGGGATCCCCGGTCCCTGATCAGTGACGGAGACTTCGATCCACGCAGTGCCCTTCTGTTCCTTACGGGAGGCCGCAATAATGATTTTTCCCTGTGGGGGGGAGTAACGGATGGCATTATGGATCAGATTTGTGAAAACCTGGCTTAAACGGTTGGGGTCTGCCCGGAGGGGCGGGAGGGGCTCATCGATCATTGGGACGATTTCAATCCCCTTGAGTTGGCATTGCGCATGATTGACCCGGACAAATTCACGGATTATCTCGTTCAGATCTACTTCCTTGAAATGATAAGGGAGGGTGCCGCTTTCCAACTTGGTCAGGTCAAGATAATCGCTGATGAGAGACGCCATCCGGTCCGATTCCTTCAGAATGATCTCCAGGAATTCCCGCTGGGTCTCGGGGGGCTCATCGGGGTACCGCAATAACAGTTCCGAATAGGCCTTGATCGATGTAAGGGGGGTGCGAAGATCATGGGCGACAATATCGAGGAAACGGGTCTTCTGGGCATCCTGGTCCTTTAACTCCCGGTTGGTCAGGGTCAGGGCGTTCGTCCGGTTTTTCATGGCGTCGGCCATCCGGTTGAAGGCCTCCGCCAGTCGTCCGATTTCACCCCTCCTTTGGAGCGGCAGGCGACCGCTGTAATTGCCGGCGGTGATCCCTTCGGCATGACGGCGGAGGATTGTAATCGGTTTTATAAACCGGTGCCGGACATAGAGTCCAAGGGCCAGTGCGACCAGGAGGAGCAGGAAACTGAATCCAAGGACCTTCAGGGAGAAGAGAGAAGAGGGGAGGCTGGAGAATAAAAGTGCATCCTGCGGGGATGAAGCCCAGACCGATGACCCATAGAGGGTGCCTGCCAGTTCGAATAAGCCAATCGAGACTTTGTGCGATCTTTTCATCTCGATATTCCCCGGAAGTGTGCGTCAAGCGTCTAATGGGCCTTCAATGCCCTTTCGACGGCACGGGGGCTGAAGCCCCGGAGAATGGTCCCGTTGATGTCGATCACGGGGATCCCCGTATAGCCGCCACTTTTGCGTAACATCTCTTGTCTTCCCTGCATGGTTTTTTCGACATTCACTTCGCGGTAGGGGATGTCGTTCTTGGCGAAGTACCTCTTCGCGTCGGTACAGTGCGGTCACCAATCGGTCATATAGAGAATGACCTCGGGGCTTTTCGCGGCCGCCTCGACTCTTTCTTCCTGTAACTCATTGATTTGCCGCAGGAAGCGTTTGTAGAAAGGTACCTTCTTTCCGAAGTTTGGATCATAGGTGACACTTCCCTGGGCATCGACCTGGTCGAAATCGACGGCCTGGTTCCGGTAGGCCTCGGGGATCTTGTCCGGGGCGTCGGCAAAGTGGGCCTCTCCCTGATGATCGACCCATTTGTAAATCACCGCCTGGGAAGCGGAAGCAAAGGCCACCAGAAGGAGGATGGCCAGAAAGGGATGAAGTCTCATGGGGTCTCCTTGTCGTTATTTTGCCTGGGGCAAACGATAACAGTCCAGGTCGGCCTCCGCAAGCGGAGCTGAGGCGGTCAGGAGTTCTTCCCCCTCCGACGTTTTCAAGATGACCGTTTGTTTTCCTGAACCATGGGCGTAGCGGGTGAGAATCCGGGGAATGATTCTTCTGGCTTCGGCATCGACGGTTCCGATGGCGACGCAACTGGGGCCTTTGAAATCGTCAGGGAAGAAAACCGGGAAGCGATCCTTGGCCAAGGCGGTGAGGGTCTCGTTTTCCTTTTGGTTCCGTCCCACAATTACCTTCAGGCCGGGATGAACCCTCAGATGTCTACCCGTTCGCAGCAGTCGGACTTCCTCCATCCGGAGGGTCTCGTGATGGCGGAAGAGGTCTTTCAACTTGACGGCATAGTTGGCATCCGTCAGCAGACAGCCGCCGGCCGGGCAGGGGTAATCCTTGATGGAGAAGTGATCCGCCAGGGCCATCTGTTCCTTCCGTCCTCGCCCCGTGATGGAGAGGAGCTGGTCGCGGTTCACCACCCCGGCCTCCTCGGGAAAGGTCGGATCGAGGACACCGGCGGAAAGGGGACGAAGGATCCGTCCTTTGAGACCCGATTCCCGGTCGATCCGATTCATGGCATCCCGCCGTTGGGACATGGGGCGCTGTCCCAGGACTTCACCGGTGATCAGGAAGGTTGCTCCGATCTCCTCCATGAATTCCGCCGCCTTTTTGTGCATGAAGATCCGGCAGTCGAGGCAGGGATTCATGTTCTTCCCGTATCCGAATTTGGGTTTCCGGACCATCTCAATATATTCGAGATCAACATAGATCAGTTTTACGGGGATTCCGAATTTTTTGGACATGCGAAGGGCTTCATTGCCACAACCGTTTTTCCGGTTGCAGCAGCAGAAGGGGGTCTTGAAGTTGATGGCCGTTACGTCGATCCCCTGCTCAAGCATCAGTTTCACGGCGACGGTGCTGTCGAGGCCGCCCGATAAGAGGGCGACCGCCTTTTTGTTCATGACAGGGATGGTTCTTGTCTGCATATTGGCTCCAGGAATCTTCTTTCAGTGTAACATAAAAAAGGGAATTGCCAACCCACTCTGTTCAGGAATGATTTGGAATTTCCCCCGGTCTCTGTTAAGATACGAATTAAAAAGTGTTTTTGCCAGAGAGGAATGAATGGAAACCGATCTCCTTCTGATGTTGTCCGCCACTCTTCATGTGATTGGCGTCGTTGTCTGGATTGGCGGCGTTGCCTTCGTGACCATCATCCTTTTTCCAATGATTCATGCCCTCGACGATCCGATGGAAAAGGCCCTCCTCTTCCAGCGGGTGGAACACCGCTTTGCCCGAATTGCCCGGGTGATGATCATCCTTGTGGGGTTGACCGGTCTTTTCAACCTCTACAGCAAAGGGCTTTATCACCTTCTGCCAACTTGGGAAGGGTGGTGGCTCGACCTGATGATCGGGGTCTTTACGGTCTATGCCCTATTGATCTTCGGTCTGGAAAAGGCCCTCTTTAAGAGGATTTTTAAGGATATCAAAAATCTGAATGCCGACCAGATTTTCTTCCGAATGACTCTCTTTCATTGGGTAGTGCTTACCCTGAGTCTCTTGGCTGTTGCCGGAGGGGTGATCGGCACCTATTGAGCCGTATCGCTCTCCGGTCCGACCTGCCCTTTCAGATATTTCCCCGGGGTTTTCAGAAAAGCCTCTTTTTCCCCCTCCATGCAGAAATAGTAGGTCTTCCCTTCATATTCCACTTCCGCCGCAGCGTGAGCCTTGGAGATCTCCATGCCGCAGATCGGATCGAGGGCCGTTCCCTCGACTCCTGCCGAAGCATCGGATTCCATGTGGTGTTTGGCATGGCGGGGACAGTCGGCCGGATCGCACCCATCCTCGCAGGCGAAGAGAGCAGGCGGATAGAGAAAGAACAAGACGCCCATGAGGCAAAGAAAGAACAATGAACGTTTCATAGATAAACTCCCCATCAAAAGATTACTAATCAACTGCAGATAATATACAAAAAACAGGAAGGATTGGCAAACGAAATCGTAAAGATTCAGAACCGCCTGGGTCATGGCATCGATGCATTTGACAAGGAACCCCATCGAAAGTATCTTTCAAGATATGAGGTAGGGACCATGAAATGGGCAACGACCATATCGATCCGGGCAGGGGCCGATGAAAATGTTCAGCAATGTGTTGAAGAGATTCGGAAGGAGCTGAAGACCCCTCCCGATCTGGCGCTTCTCTTTGTATCACGTCATTTTTCCAAAGATTATGCCGGGATTGCTCTTTCCGTGCAGGAAAAGCTCGACTGTAAGGTAATGATCGGTTGTTCGGCGGGCGGTGTCATCGGCGCCGGCAAGGAGGTGGAGGGGATGCCGGGGATCAGTTTGACGGCAGGGATCCTTCCTGACGTCACGACCCATCCCTTTCATGTCGACCAGATGGAGTTGCCGGGGCTCGACGGGAGTCCCCGGCCCTGGGAAGATCTAATCGGTGTAACGGCACAGGAGACCCCCCAATTCCTCCTCCTGGCCGATCCTTTCAGCCTCTCGCCTGAGGAATGGCTCAGTGGTTTCGATTTTGCCTACCCCCGGGCGGCCAAGGTGGGGGGGCTGGCCAGCGCCGCATCGAAACCGGGAGAGAATGTACTCTTCCTGAACGGGGAGGCGCTCCGGTCCGGGATGGTCGGGGTGGCCTTAACGGGCGATGTGGTACTTGATACCGCTGTGGCCCAGGGGTGTTATCCAGTCGGCCCGGTGCTCCATGTGACAGAATGTGAAGAGAACAAACTGATGGAACTGGACCATCGGCCGTCCCTGGAGGTTGTCGCGGAGATCTTAAACGGACTCGAACCGGAAGAGCAGGAACGGGTGCAACATTCTCTCTTTATCGGGCTCGGGATGGACTCTATGAAAGAGTCTTATGCCCACGGGGATTTCCTGATCCGCAACCTCATCGGCGCCGATCCGGAAGAAGGGCACCTTTTTGTGGCGGCCAGTCTCCACGAAGGCCAGACCGTGCAGTTCCATCTGCGGGATGCTCGGACTTCCGCCTCCGACCTCAATGCCGTCCTCTCCGATTTTGCCGGAAAGCATGAAGAACAGCATTATGCAGGGGCCTTTCTTTTTTCCTGCATGGGGAGGGGGCAGATGCTTTATGGTCGGTCAAATCATGATGCGGAACGTTTTCAGCATTATCTTGGAGATCTTCCCCTGGGCGGGTTTTTCTGTAATGGGGAAATCGGCCCTGTCGGCGGGATGACATACCTCCACGGCTATACCAGCAGTTTCGCGGTCCTCGGCCCTAAGTGATCCCCTCTTTTTGATCTCCCTTTTTTACAATGCTGTTATTTAACACAGCGGAAACCGATAGAATCTGAGGTGGACCCGGGGTCCTCAC
>CAYQVN010000082.1:0-4407 GCA_964420895.1 uncultured Nitrospirota bacterium
TTTTTCTCCGTCGGTTTCGGCACGCCTCCGATTATTTGCTTAACGACCGGATATAATTGACCACGTTCCACCGGTCCTCTTCGGGGATTGTCATCTCCCAGGCCGGCATGGCGCCGCGTCCTTTTGAGATCTTGTAGAAAAGATCGCCGTCGGAGTGGGAGCGGGTCATTTCCGAGGTCAGGTTCGCCGGTTTGGGGTCAAGGCTGGCCGCCAGGGCACCCGTCCCTTTACCGTCATTCCCGTGGCAAACCATGCAGCGCTGCTCAAAGATCGACTTTCCCTTCGCCGTCGATTCCGCAGTGACATCTTTGGGATTGGCCTTCGCGGCCTCCTCCGGCGGGGCCATCCAGTGGGCGCTTCCCATCATGTGATGGTGCTCGTGACCTTCACTCTTGTGTTCTTCCATCTCCATTTCATGGTGCTGTCCGTGACCGTCGTGGGATTCGTGACCTTCGTGTTTCATCTCCATGGAGTGATGGTCGTCTTCATTCATTTTCTTGATGTACTTTGCCGGGTCCTTCTCGAAGGCCTCCCGGTCGGCATCCTGGCAGAAGTAGTAGGTCGTCCCTTCGTATTCTACCTTGCCGCCGGCCGCCGTCTCGGGGGTAATCTCCATCCCGCAGACCGGATCGATAACAACCTTGCCCGATGTTTTTTCCATCCCCTTCATGTCATGGCCCTTCATACCGTGCATTCCCCCTTCTTCGGCAGTGAGGACGGTGGAAAGAGAGAGTGTAAAGATCATCGCCAGCATTCCTGAAAAGATTAAACTCTGCTTTTTCATTTCTTACCTCCTGTTTGGTTTTGCATGAGGGATGGCCGTCCCGGATAAACCGGGACGCTACACCCTGTTTTTCATGATCAAAATATTCTTACTCGTAATCTTACTCTTAATCCTAATCTGATGGTCTTGAAAAGGTGGATTAAGATTATGATGAAGATTAAGAGCAAGATAAACCCTTTGCCCCTTGCCTTCTCGCCTCAGCTTTCGGTCCTTATACTCCTCCCCCGCCAGATGGCGTAGATGGCCGGGATCACGATCAAGGTCAGTACTGTGGAGGTGACCATCCCTCCGATCATGGGGGCGGCGATCCGCCGCATGGTATCGGCGCCGGCACCGTGCCCCCAGAAGAGAGGAAAGAGTCCTGCCATGATGGCCATGACGGTCATCATCTTGGGCCGGACCCGCTCCACGGCCCCTACCATGATGGCATCATAGAGATCGGAAAGGGTGAGGGGACCGCCGGTTTCCCGGATCTTGTCCTCGTAGGCATGGTCGAGATAGATGAGCATGATCACGCCCGTTTCCGCTGCCACGCCGGCCAGGGCGATGAACCCGACCCCCACGGCGATGCTCATATTGTAATTTAGCAGATAAAGGAACCAGACGCCACCGACGATCGCGAAGGGGAGCGACAGCATGACGATGAGGCTTTCCGGAACGTTTCGGAAGTTGAGATAGAGGAGGAGAAAAATGATCAAGAGCGTCACGGGGACGACGACCTTGAGGCGGGCGTTGGCCCGCTCCATGTATTCGTACTGGCCCGACCAGACAATGCTGTAGCCCGGCGGCAGGGAGATCTCCCTGCCGAGGACCTCCCGGGCATTTTTCACGTAAGTGGCTACATCGATGTCTTTCAGGTCGACGTAGATCCAGGCCGTCCGTCTCGAGTTTTCACTCTTGATGGAAGGGGGCCCCTGGTGAATCGAGATGTCCGCCACCTGGGCGATGGGGACCTGTGCCCCCGACGGCGTGGGTACGAGGATCCGTCGCATCGACTCAATGGAGTTCCGGAATCCCCGGCCGTAGCGGAGATTCACGGGGTAGCGCTCCAGTCCTTCCACGGTCTGGGTGATGTTCATCCCCCCCACGGCCGACTGGATCACATCCTGTACGTCGCCCACGGTGAGGCCGTAGCGGGCAGCTTCTTCCCGGTGAATGGTGTAGTCGAAGTAGTATCCGCCGACGACCCGTTCCGAATAGGCCGAGAGGGTTCCCGGCACATCCCGGATGATCGCCTCGATCTTTTCTCCCAGATCAGAGAGGACGGAAAGGTCCTCACCCATGATCTTGATCCCCACCGGCGTTTTGATCCCGGTAGAGAGCATATCGATCCGGGTCTTGATCGGCATGGTCCATGCATTGGTCACACCGGGGAACTGGATTGCCTGATCGAGTTCGTGGGTGAGTTCATTCACCCGGATCGGTCGTTCTTCCGGCCAGATCCAGGTGAATGGTTTCTTCAGGAATCCCGGCCAGGAGGAGAACCACCGTTTCACCGGGACCTTCCGCCACTCCTCCTCCGGTTTCAGCATGATCGTTGTCTCCAGCATGGACAGTGGCGCCGGGTCGGTGGCGGTTTCGGCCCGCCCGATCTTCCCGAAGACGTGATGGACCTCGGGAAAGGTCTTGATGATCTTATCGGTCTGTTGCAGGAGTTCCTTGGCCTTGGTGATGGAGATCCCCGGCAGGGTCGTCGGCATGTAGAGCAGATCCCCTTCGTAGAGGGGCGGCATGAACTCGCCACCGATCTTCTCCAGGGGGAAGAACCGGTCCAACTGAACAGCAACGAACTTAAGCGCTCTGTTCTCCACCTTCTCCACGACGAGCCGGTTGAAGGGAAGCATGGTCAATACGCAGAGGATTGCAATGAGGATCGTTGTCTTCCGGTATTTCAGGACCTTCGTGATGATCGGCCGATAGATCCAGATGAGAAAACGGTTCACCGGGTTCTTTTCTTCTTTTCCAACCTTCTGGGGCCAGAGGACGATGAAAACGATGGCTGCCATGACAAGAGCGATGGGAAGACTGAAGGCGGCGAGCCCGCCGGAGAGAAATTTGATCCCTCCCCAGAGGATGACGAAGGTGCCGCCCCCGGTCAGGACTGAGACGATCCGTTGCTTGCTCACCGGCCAGTGGGAGGGCAGCAGGGTCGTCCGGATGAAGTAGCCCATCATGACCGGGACAAGGGTGACGGAAAGGAGGGCGGCCGCCGCCATGGAATAGGTTTTTGTAAAGGCGAGCGGTTTGAAGAGCCTTCCTTCCTGGGCCTGGAGGGTGAAGATCGGCAAAAATGAGAGCGTGATAATCAGAAGGGAGAAGAAAAGGGCCGGCCCCACCTGTTTGGAGGCGTCGATGATGATCTGCCAGTGGTCTTTCTTTCCCTCGTCCCGCTCCAGGTGTTTGTGAGCGTTCTCGATCATGACAATCGCCGCATCGATCATCGCCCCGATGGCGATGGCGATCCCCCCGAGGGACATGATGTTGGCGTTCAGCCCCTGTTTGTTCATGATAATGAAGGCGATCAGGATCCCTACGGGGAGGGTGAAGATCGCCACGAAGGCGGAACGGAAATGAAGGAGAAATATGATGCAGACCAGGGCCACGACGATCGATTCCTCGACGAGTTTCTCCTTCAGGGTGTCGACGGCCCGTTCGATCAGGCCGGAACGGTCATAGACGGGGACGATCTCTACCCCCTCGGGCAGTCCCGCCTTCAGTTCATTGAGTTTCTCCTTCACCCGGTCGATGGTGGCCAGGGCGTTTTCCCCGAAGCGCATGATGATGACGCCACCCGCTGTCTCCCCCTGACCATTCAGTTCGGCCAGGCCCCGCCGGAGTTCCGGGCCTAAGTGGACGTCCGCGATATCCTGAATCCGGACCGGCGTCCCGTTGCCGTCCACACCGACGACGATGCTTTTCACATCTTCGACAGACTTGATATAGCCCAGGCCCCGGACCATAAACTCCGTCTCGGCCATTTCGATGAGCCGCCCCCCTACGTCGTTGTTGGAACGCTGGATGGCCCGTTTAACCTTCGATAGAGGAATGTTGTAAGCGACGAGCTTGTTTGGGTCGACCTCAATCTGGTACTGCTTCACGAACCCGCCGATGGATGCGACCTCGGAGACCCCGGGGACGGCGGCCAGTTCGTAGCGGAGGTACCAGTCCTGGATACTCCGAAGGTCGGCAAGATCGTTCTTGCCGGTCTTGTCGACGAGGGCATATTCATAGATCCACCCTACGCCGGTGGCATCCGGGCCGAGGGAAGGGGTGACCCCCTGGGGGAGTCTCCCCGCGACGTAGTTCAGGTATTCCAGGACCCGGCTCCGGGCCCAGTAAAGATCGGTTCCGTCCTCGAAGATGATATAGACGAAGGAAAACCCGAAAAAGGAGTAGCCCCGGACGACCTTGGCATAGGGGACGGCGAGCATGGCCGTCGTCAGGGGATAGGTGACCTGGTCCTCCACGACCTGCGGCGCCTGGCCGGGATAGTCGGTGAAGACGATGACCTGCACGTCCGAGAGATCAGGGATCGCATCAAGGGGGGTCTGGGAGAAGGTATAGATCCCCCAGAAAAGAACGAAGAGGGTCCCCAGGATGACGAGGAAGCGGTTCTTGACGGA
>CAYQVN010000082.1:4507-8443 GCA_964420895.1 uncultured Nitrospirota bacterium
CCGCATGTCAGCATCTTCTTCCCATAAAAAGGATTCTCCACCTGGTCCGCCGTCTGAATCCATTCGACTTTGACCATGGGGCAGTAGAAGATCTTAAGCCCTTTTGACTTCGCCCCTTCGGGGTCGGCGGTTTTTATGTACCCGGCCAGTGCCGTGCTCACTTTTTTGAATCCCTCCCGGACGGTTTTGATGTCGGAAGAGAGAAGTTCCGGTGCTGTCCCGGTGAGTGCCGTTGTCGTCGATTCCAGCATGTGTCCGGCATCCATCCCCTTGACCTTTTCCGCCAGGGTCGCGAGGGTCACGGCCAGGGGTTGTACCCCCTCGATGGTATCGGCGGAGAGCTTCTTCTGAAGGGTCAGGTAGGTCTCAACGATTTTGTCCATCTCGACCTTCACCGTTTCCGTCAGCGGAGCTGCAGGCACAGCCGGTTTCATCTCACTCTGATCCATCTTCATCGAATCGGTTGACGTTTTCTCTTTGTTCTGCTGTGCTGCCAGCATCTTGGCGATGGCTTCCTTGAGCTTGCTTTCCGAATCGATCAGGAACTGGGCCGAGGTGACCACCCGATCCCCCTCAGACAGGCCGGAGAGAACCTGATAGTATCCTTCTCCTTCAGCCCCGAGCTGGATCTCCCGGGGGAGGAACTTTCCCTTCTCCAGGGCAACGATCGCCACGTCCTTCTCGCCCGACCGCAGGACCGCTTCCACGGGGATGGCGAGGGCCGCATCGGAAATACGGGAGCGAACCTTCACGTTGGTGTACATATCCGGTTTGAGTTCCCAGTCGGGATTGTCGAACTCCATCCGGACCTTGACGGTCCGGGTCTTCTTGTCGAGGAAGGGATAGATATAGGTGATCTTCCCCCGGAAGGTCTTTCCCTTCAGATAGGAGAGGGTCATCTCCGCCTCCTGCCCGACAGTCAGCCAGGGGAGTTCATACTCGTAGATGTCGGCATAGACCCAAACGTCGGAGATGTCGGCGATGGTGTAGAGATTCATCCCCGGCTTGACGTACATTCCCTCCTGAACCATCTTTTCCGTGACCACACCGTGGGTGGGGGAGTGGAGGACGAGATCTTTCTTCACCTCGCCGCTCTTTTCGATCTCATCGATCTGACGAGGGGTGATGTCAAAGAGTTCGAGCCGTTTCCGGGTGGAAGAGAGGAGTGTGTCGGCCCCTTCGGAGACGGCGGAGAAGGAACTCGCCCCGAGGGATTTCATGTATTTCAGGGCGAGGAGATACTCCTCCTGGGTGGAGACCAGTTCCGGGCTGTAGATGGCCAGGAGGGGTGCTCCCTTCTTGACCTCTTCTCCGAGAAAATCGACATGGAGTTTTTCCACCCACCCTTCCATCTTGGTGTGGATATGTTCCACCCGTTGTTCGTTATAATCGACACGGCCCACAGTACGGATCTCCCGTGCCAGTGGTTGATTCCTGATGATGGCTGTTTTGACTCCAATATTCTGAACGGTGACGGGGTCGATCTTGATGGCACCGGAATCGCTCTCTTCCCCTTCGTCTTCATAGACGGGAATCAGATCCATTCCCATGGGAGACTTGCCCGGTTCGTTCCGGATGTAGGTCGGGTCCATCGGTGCCTGCCAATACTTGACCTTCCGCTCTTTCATCTCTCCGCCTTCGGATCCTGTCCCCGCTGTTTCCATCTTCATGGCAGGGGATTTCCCCGGATGGGAAGAGCGTCCGAGAAGGTATCCAGCGTAGAGCCCCGCAGCGAGAATAATCAATATTGAGATCAGCTTCTTGAAGTTCATAATTTTTCCTCTTCTTTGTTCATTGCTCTACACGACATTCTTGGAAACGAGTAATTTTTCGTAAGGCCAGGACAATCCCGCAGATTGACGCCGGGATTGCGGACAAGGGCCGTTTCCAATCAAAAGAGTCTTTCGTCAACAATTGCCTCCATCCTGGCCAACTGCTTCTCGTAGTTGGCCAGCGTCCTTGCATAGGCCAGTTCGAATTTCAAGAGGGTCAACTGGTTGTCGACGAGGGTGAGAAAATCGACCTTGTCGACCTGGTACCCTGAAATGGCCGAATCGAGAGACTGCCGGGCCTGGGGCAGAAATCCTTCCTCGTAGAGATGGATCAGTTCCCCTTCCTTTTCGATCTCTTCAAAACTGTCCTTCACCTCAAAGAGGATCCGGTTCTTTACTTCGTTATAGGTTGATTCCCTTCGGGAGAGCTCCGCCTGGGACTCAATGACCCCCTGGTGTTGTTTCCTCTTGGCATAGAGGGGGATGTTGACGGTGATGAAGGCGCTGAACCAGTCATCGCCGGGGAAGTTGGCTCCCTCTTCACGCTGTTTGTAGGTGACGGCGAAGTTGAAATCGGGGTAGAATTCCTTTTTGGCCAGGTGGAGATCGGCCGTGCTCCCTTCGATCAACCGGTCAATTGCCTTTAAAGGGAGGCTCGCCTTCAAGGTCTTGGCTTCCAGTTCCTCCAGGGTGAAGGTAAAGGGGGTCGTCTCTTTCTCCTCCGGATCGGCCAGCGGCGCCTGGGGCGCCCGGTTGAGGAGGGTGTTGATCCGGGCCTTGGCCGTTTCCTTCTTCTGTCGGAGGACGATCAATTCATCAATGATTTTGGAAAGCTCTACCTGGGCCTTCAGCACGTCCTGTTGCAGACCGTTTCCGACGGAATACTTGGTGGCGGCCACGTCGGCCAGGCCGGAGAGGAGCTCTTTGTTTCGCTCGTTGATCCGGATCGACTGATTGATGAAGAGGAGATCGAAATAGGCCTCCTTGACCCGTTTCACGATTTCCGTGATCTTGTCCCGGTAGATGAGATCACCCGACTCCGCACGTTTCTCTGCCGCTTCTTCCTTCAAGGCGAGTTTGCCCGGAAAGGGAACCTTCTGGGAGAAACCGATCACCTTCGATGTGGGAAGAAAGGCGTCGAAGGAGGGGTCCGAGACCGGGACGTTGTCCACGCCGAGGGTCAGGAGGGGATCGGGAAGAGAGCCCGCCTGGGGAGCCGCCGCCTTAAGGGAGCCTACCCTGTACTCCAGGGTGCGGATTTCGGGATTTGCCTTCACGGCCTCATCGATCAATGCCTCCAGAGAGAGCCCCTCCTCCGGAAAGGCGGTGCCCGGAAGGAGGCCGATCAAAAGGATCCCTGTGAAAAAGATTGTAAGAAGTCTGCCCCGGGTCATTCGTATCTCCTTTCTTGGAAAGGGTGGGGAAAACGAAATTGTTCAATGATTGCAAATAGATTCAGGAGTCGGTCCCGAAGATAACCCGAAGGGATTGAGATGTCAATTCTTCGCCTGCAAGTGCAGTTCAGTAATCCTCAGACAGAAGGATGACAGGGCGATCCTTTCGAAACTTCGGGCTGCGTCCGATGTGTACTCAGAAGAGGAAGGAGTTTTTCATTAGAAGGATCGGGCGATCGGGACGTTCTCCGGGAAAGGGGCCCCGATTGGGAATGAATTGAACCGTTGCAAGAGATGGTGCCGCAGGAAGAAATGTAGCTGGAACCATCCATCCGGTGAAGGAATTCGCCGGGGAGACCATGAAAGTGTTGTTCTGTTCTTCCGGGGAACAGGTGTTCAGACCGTGACATAGAGGACAGGGGCCGTGATCCGCCTTTTGGGGGTCGGAATCATTTCCCTTGCAGGGGCAGCCCTTCATCGGCATGCCGCTTTTCATGGGCAGCGTTGATGAAGCCATGGCCGCGGCTGAGGTCCCTTCCGCCAGGCAGGCACAGAAGAGCGGCTGGGTCTGGAGGAGAAAGAAAAGTGCCATCACTCCCATGAGAACCTTTGCCGCACTTGTTTTCTGTCTTCCCTGAAAGAATTTCTTCATAACTTTCACTCTAACAGCCTCCCCTGGTTCTGTCAAACTCGACAGAAGGGTTGAGCTATTTTTCTCCCTACTTTTTTACCGGTGGTGTGTAGGAGGTGAGGTGCGCCTCATTTTCGAA
>CAYQVN010000083.1:0-8443 GCA_964420895.1 uncultured Nitrospirota bacterium
GTGCGCTACAGGCTGGAAATTAACGGCGTCCTGGCGGAGTTGGACTTGGACAAAGGAATCCCCCCCTTCCTTTTTGATGCCAAGCGGATGGAGCAGGTCTTTATGAATCTTTTTGTCAATGCCATCCAGGCCATGGAGGGAGGAGGGGAACTGCTGGTCCGGACTGTCTGGCAGCCGCATCCGCCACTGATCCGCATCAAGATTGAAGATACCGGACCCGGGATACCCGATGAAGTACGCAACCAGATCTTCGATCCCTTCTTTACCACGAAAACCAATGGGACCGGTCTGGGACTTTCTATTGTGTATTCCTTAATCCATAATCACGGTGGGCAGATCGATATTGTCAGCGAAGAGGGAACGGGTACGGCATTCTGGATCAGTCTGCCGATCCGGGAGGAAGGCCATGAGTAACATCCTGATTGTCGATGATGAGTTAGGGGTACGTCATTCTCTGCAGAAGGCCCTGTCCAAAGAGTATGATGTCGATACGGCGGAGAACGGACAGGATGCCATCGGTAAAATCGCCGTACATTGCCCCGATGTTATCTTGATGGATATCAAGATGCCGGGAATGAGCGGGATCGAAGCGCTGCAGAAAATCAAGTCGACAAAACCGGACCTGCCCGTCATCCTCATGACCGCTTTCGGAGATACCCAGTTGGCCATCGAGGCGATGAAGTTAGGGGCCTTTGATTATCTGCTGAAACCGCTTCAGAAAAACGATGTCACAGAGGTGATCGACAAGGCCCTCCGGGTCCGGAAGATTCTTGAGAGATCCCACCTGACGGTCCTGGAAAAGGATCAGATCACTCGGGGGGATATGATCGTCGGCAATTCAGGAAAGATGATCGAGATCTACAAAATGATCGGGCAGGTGGCTTCCACCGATGTGCCGGTGTTGATTTTAGGGGAGAGCGGCACCGGGAAGGAGTTGGTAGCAAAGGCGGTCTATCAGAACAGCCGTCGGGCCGAGGCCCCCTTCCTGGCGATCAACTGTGCGGCTTTGCCGGAGACCCTCCTGGAGACGGAACTCTTCGGCTACGAAAAAGGCGCCTTCACCGGCGCCGGAGAAAGGATGAAACCGGGCAAACTGGAAACCTGCGACGGCGGAACACTATTCCTGGATGAGGTCGGCGACATGTCTTCAGTGACACAGGCCAAGGTCCTGCGGGTCTTGCAAGACGGGACCTTCCAGCGGGTAGGCGGCGTGGAGGATATCCGGGTGAATGTGCGTATCCTGACGGCGACCAACAAGAACCTTGGAGAGGCCATTGACTCCGGGGATTTTCGAGAAGATCTTTACCACAGGCTGAATGTTATGACCATTGGCCTTCCGCCACTGCGGGAGCGAAAGGAGGATATCCCCGATCTGGTCAAGCATATGATCCACCGTTTTGACCGCCGTTTTCATGTGGATATCCGAGGCTATACCCCGGAATTTCTTGACAAGCTTTATACGTATCCCTGGCCGGGGAATGTGCGTGAACTGGAAAATGTCGTCAAGAAGGCCATGGTGATCTGCCAGACCAATATCCTTTCCAAGGCGGATTGTCAGCTTCCGAAGGAGTTGGTTTTTGGCGGAGAGGACCTCCAGGAAGATTTCGTTCGAATGGTACGCCAGCGGCTGCGCCGGCGGATTTCTTCTTCTTCCCTTCAGCCCTTCGATGAGATTGTACAGGAGGTAGAGCAGGAGTTGATCATCGAGGCCATGGGACTGACCGATTGGAATCAGCTCAAGGCTTCCCATCTCCTCGGGATCGCCCGGACGACCCTACGCAAAAAGATCAAGGATTACGAGATCGAACGCCCGTGACCCCCGTCTCTTCCTGAACAGACCTCAACCATAGACCACACCCTTTGTATCGAATCAATACAGAACATTTGAGTTGACTGAGCCGCTGCGCCTGAACCTCTTGCTCCCGAACTCCATGATTTCCCGCAGTATTTCCATCCTCATTCCATCTATAACGCCTTTCTGATGAAATTGGTACACTTCTTGCTTTTATTGAGTCCCAGAGTGTTTGTACTGATTCTATAACAGGTGCTTTGATAATGAAATTTCAACGGACTTCAGTAAGCAATAAAATGTTCCCGACACTCCTTTTTATCGTGTCGATTGCCTGTATGTTGCTCCCGGTCCCGCAGGCTTGCGCTCAAACGGCCCCGAAAATCACCAGCCTCTATGTGATCGATTATGCCTCGTCCATTTCGGATCCCCTTGCCGGTCCGAGTGGATTTTATTTTGATATCGAGAGCCGGGAGCTTTACGTTACGGATTCCGGGAAGAAGAGAATCGTGATCTACGATGAGAACGGTCGTTTCCGTACCCAGATCCGTCTTTTCGAACACTACGGTTCCCCTCAGGCGATGGTTGTCGATGGGAAGGGGCGCATCTTTCTTGCACCCTCCTACGGTCATAATATGGTCGTTCTGGACCCGAACGGGAAATTCCTTAACACGATCGACATGGCGCACGGCTTTGACGGACCGGGAGAGAAACTGATGGCGCTCTCCATGGCGATGGGGCCGGACGGAAAAATTTACCTCCTGACCAACCTGAGAGGCGTCATCCGGATCGATCCGTCCACCGATGAGGTCACGCAGGTGGACCTGGATGTGCTCGATCCGGCAGGGAAACCCCGGTTGGCGATGGTTCTTGATCTGGCCATTGACGGTGCCGGGAACTTTCTGTTCGGGGAGATGCGTCCCGGTTCGGTCGTGGTCTTTGACAAAGAGGGAAAGTATCTGAGGAGATTCGGCGAATCCGGAGGCGGTCCGAAACAGATCAGCCGGCCCACCGGGATCACCGTAGACAAAGAGGGGAGAATCTATGTCTTAAGCACGATTCGGGACATGGTTATCGTCTATGACAGGGAGGGTAACTATCTTCGGGAATGGGGCGGTTCCGGTACGACGAAGGGAATGCTCTATTCCGCGACGAAACTTGCTTATGACGGCAGGAACAGGATTTACACCCTGGAACCGGGCCTGAAACGGGTACAGGCCTTCCAGATTAATTGAAAGTTCAAACGGAGGAGGCGGTCGAAAGACCGCCTCACTCTGTCGCTTGTCGTACCGATCCGCACCGGGGACAAGAGACGTTTCTAAGATAACAGAGGGCAAAGCTTCTGTAAAGGTCTTTTGAAAACGTCTCCCCCTTTTGAGGGATGGAAAGACAAGACAGTCTTTCTACTTTTCCATGGAAAGGAGGTGATGGCGGAAGTTTTCCAGGAACTCATTCGGGGGAATGAGGCAATGATAGAGAAAGATTCAGTTATTAACGAAGTGAATGTAATCAGGAGGTTTTAAAATGAAGAAGATCCTTTTCGCGGCAGCATTCATTGCAGTGTTTGCCCTCACCGTGCCCGTCGCCATGGCCGTTGCGCCGTCGGAGACCGGACAAGGTGTCAACACCAAGCTTTACCATTCTTACGATGGTCTGGTCTGCGCCGACTGTCATACCATGCACTACAGTGAAGACGGAACAACACCGGCCAACGCCGATGCCGGCGGTCCCTTTCAGAAAATGTTGAAGAAAAAGGCCACGGCTGACCTCTGCCTGAGTTGTCACACCCAGGGACAGAACACAGCGGCCACGGCCTGGGGTGGAACACTGGCCAGCGGCCAGAGCTGGTCGGCGCCGATCGTTAAGACCACCGGCGGCGCCTCTGCCACGTCCCTGGGAATCGCCATGCCCGGCGGCGATTTCTATTGGAGTGATAACGATCCGGCCAAGGGGCACAATCCCTCCTGGACCGACGGTAACCAGGCTTCGATGATGAGCACCGACTCCACCCTGGCTTCCTCCTTCCCTCCCACGGTACCCGGTATCAGCGGAAGCTACACCGAAGCGGACTGGGATTGCCACACCTGCCACGGGATGCACAACCGTTTTTCCGGAAGCTATACCTCATGGCGTCAGGTCAAGCGGAAAGTCAACGGCGTCGTCCATACCGGTGACGTCTCCGGCCTCGGCGTAGAGACCACTGCCGGGAATAAGGGCGCTACGGCAGCCGGTTATGAGCCGATCGAAAGTAATTCCCGCGGTGACATCCAGGGACTGAACTATGTTGCCACACGTGGTGACGGCTCTGCACTGGACGGTGCTGATCTTTGGGCTCCCTACAGCGAAACGAACAAGAATGTCTACCGGGGCGGGTTCTCCTCCTTCTGCTCCGTCTGCCACGGAAACTTCCACGGCGGCACCGAGACCTCCAGCACGTCTGGGTGGTCTTCCTCCACAGGCAACACGACGGGCGGTAACCACTGGCTCCGGCACCCCACCAATGTCCCCTTGGACGGCGGGCATGGATACGACGCCGCCGGGTACCAGGTGACCGTGAGCAACACCCAGGGGACCAACCCCAATCCTGCCGGATACGACTACAAGTACCCCTTGAGGCGAGATGGCGGAACCTGGACCGTGACCAGCGCGAGTACAGCCGGTCAAGTAACCAATACGGACAAGGTCATGTGCCTGACCTGCCATATGGCCCATGCCGGTCCTTACGCCAATGCCCTCCGTTGGGATGAGGCAGGACAGCCTGCTTTCATTGCGGATGGAGCTACTGACGGCTATGGCGAAACCAGTAATGGTGACAACCCGGCCTTCGGTTGTAACAAGTGCCACCAGAAGGGTGGACACAATGCCTACGTCAAGACTCCTTAATTGGAGTGTGACGGTCATTGTTTGAGTGAAGAAGGGGGGGAGGATTTCCTCTCCCCCCCTTCACTCATGATTGAAGAAGTGGCGGGAACAAGCCCTACGGGGCGGCATCGGGTCGTCAGACCCGATATCACCCGGTACGGTTTGTGGAACAGGAACCGCTTCAGAAGGTCCGATCGAAAGAGATCAGGAAAGGAGTTGATGAAATGTTTGGGCAGAGGCATCAAGGGAAGGGGTTTTTAAGGCATCCTGTGCGAGTCCTGATCGGTGGAGGGTTCTCGGTGATGTTTGTCTTGTTCATCCTGAACGCAACAGCCCTGGGGGCGGGACTGGCCCCCCGGGGGATCCGGACCGGGCTCTTCCATGTCTATGATGCCCTGACCTGCAGTTTCTGCCATACCGTCCATTACAGTGAGGGAGGAACCACCCCCATCAATGCCGATGCCGGCGGTCCTTTTACGGAACTTCTCAACAAGAAGAGCAGTACCGATCTTTGTCTCGGCTGTCATTACGATGGCGCCGCCCAGATCTTCGGGGCCCCCATGGTGATGACCGCCAGTGGAGAAAACCCGGCCCTCAGTAATCGAGCCATGCCGGCGGGAGGTTTCTATTTTTCCAATGTCGCTCCCGGCCAGGGGCATAATCCACGCTGGGCCTACGGCCGGCAATCGACGATTCTTCCCGCGGACCCGGTTCTGGGCGCCTCTTTCCCACCCACGCCGCCCGGTTTTGATATCTCCTGGACGGAGGAAAACTGGGACTGCACCACCTGTCATGGTGTGCACAATCGTTTTGGCAGCCGTATTACGGCGTGGCGTCAATTGAAACGGAAGATTAACGGGATTGTTCATACGGGGAACGAAACCGTTGCCGCCGGGGTGGAACTGGACGGTGGAAGCGAGGGGGCCACCACGGCAGGGTACGAACCGATCGTCAGTAACGACCGGGGCTATCTTGATGGAACGTCCTACTATTTTAACAAACGTGCTGATGGGGATCCCCTGGACGGCGCCGATCTCTTTACACCCGAGAGCGAAACGAACAAGAATGTCTACCGGGGCGGATTCTCCTCCTTCTGCGCCATTTGCCACGGCCTTTTCCACGGGGGGAATGAGACGGTGATGGATGCCGCCAATGTCGCCACCTCCAGTACGGGAAATACGGCCGGTTCCTCGCACTGGCTCCGCCATCCCACGAATGTTCCTTTGAATGGATCAAAGTACAATGTGAGTAAGTATACGGTTACCGTGACAAACAGTCAGGGGACCAACCCGAATCCTCCGGGGTACGACTGGAAGTATCCACTGCGGCGTGTAAACGGGATCTGGACGGTCGGAAGTTCCAGTGCCGCGGGAGAGGTAACGGTTACGGACAGGATCATGTGTCTGACCTGTCACAAGGCTCACGCCTCCCGATACGCCAATGCCCTGCGATGGGACAATGCCTCTCATCCTGCATTTATTGCCGATGGTGAACTGGATGGTTATTTTCAGGCTTCGGGAGGGGACAACCCGGCCTACGGTTGCAACAAGTGTCATCAGAAAGGTGGATCGACGGCCTTTGTCAGCACTCCCTGATGAAAAGGACGAACTACATTCAGATGAAGTGCTGTGTTGGAAGGTGTGATCTTCAGGAGATTTCAAGGAAAAAAACTTTTTTTGTGTCTTTTTAATAATTACCCACCGGAGTTGTTGAAAAGGGGCCACGGAAAACGATCATGGATCACGAAGACCGAAGATTCAGAAAGGCGATGGCGCGTTATGAGGTGATTACGCCGATCCTCCTCGGATACAAGAACATCTCGCAAGTGTCCAGAGAGACAGGATTCAGGAGAAAAACCATTCGTGAATGGATCCGTCGATATCGCCAGGGCAAAGAGAGAGGGGTTGAAGCCCTGATGGATCGATCTCGGAGTCTTTGAGGGAGACCGGGTAATTTGTTGCGAGAAAGATGAGTAATTTGCTTAGAAAAAGAATGATCTGTCTCCTCGAGACGCCTTGAAAAGAAAGGAATGAGTCGTATGAAAATGAAATCATTGAAGAAGTTGACTGTCATGATTGTTTCCGTTATGGCCATGATTTGTCAGGTTACAACAACGGGATATGCGTCGCCCTTGCCCAACGGTGGCTGGAATCCTCTGATCTCCCCCGATGGCAAAAAAGTGGCCTTTCTCTCTTCATCGATCCACATGCCGGGAAAACTCTGGGTGATGAATGTCGACGGGAGCCATGTCCGGCAGTTGACTTCTTTCGGTGCCGATAAAATTTCCTGGTCCAACGACGGCGAAACAATCTTTTTCTCCCGATGGGGGGAGAGAAGTGCGAACCAGTGGAAAATCTCCGCGGACGGGGAGGGCAAGCCGGTGAGCCTTTCCTCGATTCCTGCCTCTGCCGTGGGTTTTGCCTTTTCCCCGGATCGGATGCGGATTGCCTATCTCCATGCTTCAGAAAAATACCGAAATCTCCGGATAAAAAAGGTCGACGGTTCCGATGATTTGGAATTGACGGAAAATCTTTACATTCGTAACTTGGTCTGGTCACCGGACGGCCAAAAGATTCTCCTTCATGAAGGAAAAACCTATGGGAGCGGCATCTATACCGTTGATGTCGCAAATGGAAAAATCAGGCATCTGAGCCGAGGATTCAGCGGACCTCCCGTTTATTCCGTCAAGGGGGACAAGATCGCTTTTGTTTTTCCCTGGGGGAAGACCAAAGAAAAGCGGGGCCGGTTCGGTATCCGTGTGCTGCAGGCCGATGGGAAAGAGGTGCATACATTTGAAGCCCCGCACCTCGAAGGAGTGGATCTCCTATGGTCGCCCGATGGAAATGCGTTAAATTATATCGGGTCGAGTATCATCAAAAAAGATGAGGGGGAGAGCCACCGGATGACCCATACCGGTCAGGATGCACCGGAGGAGGCTGAAGAAATCGTCCTCTGGCAGCTTGATCTGACGAGTGGAGAAGAAAAACAGCTATCTCCACCGGGTTTTCAGGTCGGTTCATTTTCCTGGTCGCCTGAGGGGAAGGCCCTGGTGTTAGGGGGAGTCGGGGAAGAAGGATACGGTTCCGAAATCTGGAGGCTTACACTTCCATCTGAAAAACTGCATCCATTGATCCGCAGCCGATATGTTGAATGGAATGCCACACCTTCTCCGGATACCACAAAGATCGTTTATCTCAGTAACCGGAATCAGCAGGGAATGCTGGTGGTTGCAGACGATCAGGGCCGGGAAATCCGCAGATTTGATCCCTTTCCCATCCAGGAAGATGACCGGATCGCCTTCCTGGCGAGTCAGCCGGTTCTTTTCCTTTATAATTCATTTCGGTTTCAGATGGTTGACCTGGGGGAACAAACACAGTTTCATCTTGATCTGGAGAAGAAATTCAAGATCCTCGATTTACGTCCCGCGATTCAGGGAGCCAGGATATTGTTTAATTCCATTCCCACCTATGATGGTTATCCGATTTTGAGCCTGATCACAGGCGAAAAGGGGAAACTGCATGAGGTCGGGCTTGGGGGAAAGAGTGTGGAACTCCAGCCCCGATGGTCCATTGACGGCACGAAGATCGTTTTTACCGACGGGACCGATCTCTGGATCATGAACCCCGATGGGAAGGACCGTCGGCTCCTGACCCATTACCGGGAGGCGAAGGAGCATCCGGGACTCATGCGGAAATGGCTCGACAAAATCCAGGGGGGAAGTGCTGAAGCCCACGCAGCGGACCCCTTTTGGTCTCCCGACGGAAAGCGGATCGGCGTCGTCTTTACCCTTTT
>CAYQVN010000084.1:0-5508 GCA_964420895.1 uncultured Nitrospirota bacterium
GGAGCACTCCCTTCCCCGCAGATTCCCCCCCGCGGTGCTGAAAGAGGCAAAGGGGTTCAGTCCGACGATACGTCGCGGAAACCGGGTTGACTGCCGCGGTCTTACGACGGTTACGATTGACGGGGAGGACGCCAAGGATTTCGATGACGCCATATCGATTAAAAAGATCAAAGGCGGTTTTATACTCTATGTGCATATTGCGGATGTCAGCCATTATGTCAGGTGGGAGTCCAGGATTGATATTGAGGCAAGGCAGAGAGGGACCAGCGTCTATTTCCCCGGGCAGGTGATTCCCATGCTTCCTGAAACACTTTCAAACAATCTCTGCAGTCTCTTGCCGAGGACGGACAGGTTTGCCTTTACCGTTGAGATGCATATCAGCACGGACGGGAAGATGATGAAGAAGGATTTTTATCCAAGCGTTATAAACAGCAATGAGAGGTTGACCTATACTGCAGTCGGAAGAATCCTCGTGGACCATGATCCCGTTGAAAGAGAGCGGTACGGTACCCTCCTGGAGGACCTTGAGACCATGGGGGAGTTGTACGAGATTCTGAAAAGAACGAGGGTGAAACGGGGAAGCCTCGATTTTGACCTGCCGGAACCGTATATACTCCTGGATCTGCAGGGGAGCCCCGAGGCGATCATGAAGACCGAGAGGAACATCAGTCACATGATGATCGAGGAATTTATGATCGCGGCCAATGAGGCCGTATCCTCCTATATTGAAGGCCTCGATGTGCCGTCTCTCTACAGGGTCCATGAAGACCCGGACAATACCAAACTCGACGAACTGAGGCCGATTTTAAAGACCTTCGGCCTTCAGGCCCGGGGGTCGGGCGCCGGCGCCTTCCGATCCATACTGAAGAAGATCAAGGGAAAGGCTGAAGGTCCCATGCTGAATATCCTTCTGCTGCGCTCCCTTAAGCAGGCGAAATACTCAACGAAGAATACAGGCCATTTCGGTCTTGCGTCAAAGAGCTACACCCACTTCACTTCCCCGATAAGACGCTACCCGGACCTGGTTGTTCACAGGGTGCTTAAGGATATCGTTTCCGGCAAGGGTGTCACTGACAAGAACAGGAGTGATCTCAAACGTGTTCTGCCGGAGATCGCTGCCCATTCTTCAGCCACTGAGCGGACGGCCGATGAGGCGGAGAGAGAGATTGTCAGAGCAATGAGGACATGGTTTATGAAGGACAAGGTTGGAAACGTTTATGAAGGGTTCGTTACAAGTGTTAATCCTCGTGGCCTGAGGGTTCAGCTTAAGGAGATATTTGTGGAGGGTTTTCTTCGTGTCTCCTCCATGTCTGATGACTATTACAGTTTTGATGAAGAGAGGTTCAGGCTCATCGGGAGACGGAGAAAGAAGAGTTTCACCCTGGGGGATGAAATAACGGTCAGGGTAGAAAGTGTGGATATTGAAGATCGAGAGATTACGTTCGGGTTAGCCTGAATATTACACGAGTAAATCTATTGCGTGAATGAAGGCGGCGATGTTGCCCAGATCCGGGTTTTAGGTGAGGTCCATATCTATGAGAAGCGAAATCACAAAATGGTTCATTGAGAGAGGGCTGGCGGAGAACATTACAGCCTATGTTTTGAACGTTTTTTTCATTCTGATCATTCTTGCTCTGGGTTATTTGGCGAATATCATTGCCAAACGGGTGATCCTTGCCGGCGTGTCAAGGCTGATTAAAAGGAGCAGCCGTTCCTGGGACGACATGTTCCTGAAGAACAAAGTTTTCAAAAGGCTCTCCCATCTCGCGCCGGCCCTGGTCATCTATCTGCTGAGTCCCCTGGCCTTCCCGGACGCCCCCGTTCTCGTCTCTTTCTTCAGGAATGGGGCATTCATTTACATGGTCATCATTGCCCTCCTGGTCCTGGACGCCTTTCTGAACACCTGTTACGACATCTACCAGACCTTTGAGGTTTCAAAGGAGATTCCGATCCAAGGCTTTGTCCAGGCGATCAAGATCATCCTCGTCTTCATCGGAGGGATTTTGATCCTTTCCACGATTACCAACAAAACGCCCCTTTATTTCCTCAGCGGTCTTGGTGCGCTGACGGCGGTCCTCATGCTCATCTTTAAGGATGCCATCCTCGGGTTCGTCGCAGGGATTCAGCTCTCTGCAAACAACATGGTGCACAAGGGCGACTGGATCGAGATGCCTCAGTTCGGCGCCGATGGCGACGTCCTGGACGTCTCTCTCACTACCGTCAAGGTGCAGAACTGGGACAAGACCATCACAACCCTTCCCACCTATTCCCTGATCTCTCACTCCTTTAAGAACTGGCGGGGGATGCAGGAGTCAGGGGGCCGCCGGATCAAGAGGGCCCTCTATATCGATATGACGAGTATCAAATTTTGTGACCGGGAGATGCTTGAAAGGTTTGCCGATATTCAATATATCAGGGAATATATCGAACGGAAGAACAAGGAATTAGCACAATACAATAAGGAACATGATGTGGACGAGTCCAGCATTGTGGACGGAAGAAAGCTGACCAACATCGGGACCTTTCGTGCCTATGTGGAGGCCTATCTTCATAACCATCCCAAGATCCATCAGAAGATGACCTTTCTGGTCCGGCAGTTGGCGCCCACTGACCACGGCCTGCCGCTGGAAATCTATGTCTTCAGCAACGATCAGGTCTGGGCACGATACGAGTCCATACAGGCAGACATTTTTGATCATTTTCTGGCCGCGATACCGGCATTCGATCTTCGCATCTTTCAAAACCCTTCGGGTTCGGATTTCCGGACTCTCATAAAATAGGGATTCGTCCTTGTCAATTTGACAAAGGGGTGTTGGTCTGTCATTAATAGGGCTATTCGTAAATAATTCCAGGGAGATCCCATGGCAGAGCATTTTCATATTGACGACATTGCGAGTTTCAGCACCGAAAAGATGACCGTAAAGATCACCCATGATTCGATGAACTTCCGACAACTCCTTTTCTGTTTCATGGCCGGGCAGGAGCTTCCCGTTCATTCCCACGATGTTGACTCGGAGATCATCTTTGCAATTATGGATGGAGAGGGAGTTCTGATCGAAGACGGCAAAGAGGTAGAGGTTAAAAAAGGAGACATTGTGATCGGCCAGGTCCGCATTCCCCACGGCATCCGGGCTGTGAGCGATCTGAAGGTGCTGGTAACGATTACCCCACCGCTCTAATCGGGGAAAAGCATCCATATCATGATATAGACTGATGAGGTATCACTTGCGATGTTGCAGGTGACTACATGTTATTAATATATGCGAATTTCACAGCCATTTCCTGCTTTTCCCCTGCCAAGTAATCCTGTTTTGTATTAAAATTCAAAAGGTTATGAAAGTTAAAGATTTATATATTCAATTCGGAATATTTAATTCTTGACAATCAGAGAGTGAATTGCTAATTTACCATGCTCCGGGTAGTTAGTTATAGAACAGTGTTTGATTGCCGCCGTCCTGCCTCGAATGAAGTCCGAATTTGAGTTCTGAAGGTGGTTTGTCTGAAGGGATCATCTGACCTTCATCTTGCTTCTTCGGGAGATGAAAAACCTCAGGTAACGGTATGGATGCCGACAAGATTGCGAAAGGGGTCCGGTTGATCCTGGAGGGGATTGGTGAGGATCCGGAACGTCCCGGTCTGAAGGATACTCCGCAGCGGGTAGCGGAATTCTACCAGGAGATCTTCGGGGGACTGACGGCAGATCTGTCTCAGGTGATCCGGCCCATTGAAGGTGAAGCCCACAAAGAGATGGTCATGGTCCGGGATATTCCCTTTTACTCGGTCTGTGAACATCATCTTCTCCCCTTCATCGGGAAGGCCCATATCGCCTATATCCCCGGAGAAGGAAAGATCGTCGGTTTTTCGGCCTTTACCCGTGCACTGGATCTGCTGGCCCGAAGGCCTCAGGTTCAGGAGCGGTTGACGACACAACTGGCCGACCTGATCGTGGAGAGTATTGACCCGAGAGGGGCCATGGTCGTGATCGAAGCGGAGCAGCTCTGTGTTTCCATGCGGGGCGTGAAGAAGGCCGGGGCGAGGACGATTACCTCGGCGGTCCGGGGAATCTTTGAGACCCATGAGCGGACCCGGATCGAGATGCTGGAATTGATGCGCAAAGGGCAATAGAAACAGTTTGCAATCCGTGAGGAGGAGAGGGAGCACACATTATGATCGTACAAGAAATGAAATCGATTGAAACCATCAGGGAAATGCTCAAGGACGTGAAGAAGATTTTTCTCGTTGGCTGCGGGGACTGTGCCACAGTCTGTGAGTGCGGTAGCCCGGATGATATGAAACGGTTACAGGAGACTCTCAAGACGGAAGGGATCGAGGTCACAGGAACGGTGGCCCCTGATACGAGCTGTCATATCCCTGACGTGAAGAGCCATCTCAAGAAACACGCAGCAGAGGTTGAGGCGGCCGACGGGATCGGGGTCTTGTCCTGTGGCGCCGGGGTGCAGACCGTTGGGACCCTCTATGAAGAGAAGCCGGTCTACCCGATCAACAATGCCCTCTTTTTGGGAAACACGGAACGTTTCGGCCAGCATGTGGAATTCTGTTCCGCCTGTGGGGAATGCCGGATCGACAAGCTGGGCGCCATTTGTCCCATTACTCGCTGCTACAAGGGCATCTTGAACGGTCCCTGCGGTGGAGTGAATGACGGCATGTGCGAGATCGGAAACGATACCCCCTGTGCCTGGGTCATGGCCTATGAACGTCTGGAAAAACAGGGACGCCTCGATAACCTGAAAGATACATCACCCCCCAAGCGATGGTCGGCACACTTAAGACCGATGCGTCATCTGAATCCGACTCTCAAGCTGAAGCTGGAAGAGAAGGAAGCAAAGCGGAAGGCCAAGGAAGCAAAGAAGGTCAAATAAGATCGCCACGAATGGATACAAACTTAAAGGAAACCTAAGTCAGCCGCGAATGACACGAATAGGAACAAATGAATAAAGGAAAACAAGCAGCCGCGAATGGCACGAATAGATACGAATGAAGGAAAGATAGTTTGCAAGGATCTATCCTACAAGATAACAGGCCTTGCTATGGAAGTTCATGGCAAGCTGGGACCTGGGTTTTTAGAGAAGGTCTATGAAAAGTCCTTGATGGTATTGCTGGAGCGGGAAGGACTCAAAGCAACACAACAGGCTCCTATCAAGGTTAATTTTGAAGGAGAAATTGTCGGCGATTATTTTGCCGATATTTTGGTTGAAGGCAAAATCATATTAGAACTCAAAGCTGTTGAAAAAATCGTTGATGCGCATATTGCTCAAACGATCAATTATCTGAAAGCGACTGGATTGCAATTAGCAATCATCTTGAATTTTGGAAAAGAAAGACTCGAATATAAAAGGATCGTGAATTCGAAGAAATCTTAGCCGCGAATGACGCGAATAAATGCCGAATATTATTATGAAAACAAAGTCAGTTGCTTTTGTCGTGGTTTTTACTTTGTGAACATTCGCGACATTCGCGGCAAAGGGTTGTGAATTTGAAAAAACCTTA
>CAYQVN010000084.1:5608-8430 GCA_964420895.1 uncultured Nitrospirota bacterium
GTTGCTTTTGTCGTGGTTTTTACTTTGTGAACATTCGCGACATTCGCGGCAAAGGTTCTGGGTTGATTTGTAGCTGAACTTATATGAGGAGAGGCGAGACTGATGAAGAAAACTGTGAGAGAGGCCTTTGAAGCAGGAGAATTTGTTATCACCGGGGAATGCGGGCCGCCCAAAGGGACTGAAATTGAAGAAATGCTGCATCACGCCGAAGGGATGCTTGGATACGTGAACGGGATCAACGTGACCGATAACCAGAGTTCGGTCATGCGGATCGGGTCCCTTCCGGTTTGCCGGCTTTTGAAAGAGATGGGTCACGACCCGGTCTTTCAGATTACCGGCCGGGACCGTAATCGCCTTGCCATCCAGTCCGATCTGTTGGGGGCCGAAATTCTCGGAATCAACAATGTCCTCTGTCTCACCGGAGATGGCGTCCAAGCGGGAGACCATAAGGATGCCAAACCGGTTTTTGATCTCGAATCGGTCCAGATCCTCCAGACCGTTGAGGCCTTAAATAGCGGTAAGGACCTGGCGGGGAATGAAATGAAAGGGACGACATCCCTTTTTCCGGGGGCCGTGGTGACACCGGAATCGAAACCGATTGAACCGCAGATGATGAAGTTTGAAAAAAAGGTGAATGCAGGAGCGAAGTTTTTCCAGACTCAGGCGGTTTATGATGCCGACAATTTCAAGGACTTTATGAAGTTTGCCCGCCAGTACGATGTGAAGATCATGGCCGGGCTGGTCCTGCTCACCTCGGCGGGGATGGCGAACTACATGAACAGGTTTGTGCCGGGAGTTATGGTTCCTCAGAACCTGATCGATCGGATGAAAGAGGCCGGCAAGGAGAAGGCCGTCGACACCGGCATTGATATCATGTGCGAGTTCATTAACGAGACCAAAGACCTCTGCGACGGTGTACATATTATGGCCATCGGCAAGGAGGAACTGGTGCCCGAGATTGTGAAGCGTGCAGGCCTGGCATAAAATTGGATTCTTTAAACCGTTTAAACGGTTTGAACCGGAGAGGTGTTCCCCATGCCCAGAGTGACTCTCACCGATCTTGCAAAGAAGAAGGCCGAAGGGCAAAAGATGACCATGCTCACGGCCTATGACTTCCCCTTTGCGGCCCTGGTGGATCAGGCGGAGATCGACATGATCCTCGTGGGGGATTCCCTCGGTGTGGTGGTCCAGGGTAAGGAGAATACTCTCCCCGTCACCATGGACGAGATGATCTACCATACGGAGATGGTGACCCGGGCTACGTCCCATTCACTCGTTGTGGGGGATATGCCCTTTCTCTCCTACCAGGTCAGTCGGAAGGAAGCGGTCTTCAATGCAGGTCGCTTTCTCAAAGAGTCGGGCGCGCAAGCGGTCAAACTTGAAGGAGGGGCAGCGGTTAAGAAGACGATTGAGGCCATTGCCGCGGCCGATATTCCCGTCATGGCCCATATCGGCCTGACGCCCCAGTCGGTCCATAAGATGGGCGGCTTCAAGGTCCAGAAAGAGATGGACCGCTTGGTGAAGGATGCCAGGAAGGTGGAAGAAGCCGGGGCCTTTGCCGTGGTTCTCGAGTGCGTCCCCGGAGAGATTGCAAAGCGGATCACTGGCGAGATTTCGATTCCAACCATTGGGATCGGCGCCGGTATTCATTGTGACGGTCAGGTCCTGGTGCTCCATGATCTGCTGGGGCTCTTTGACCGGTTTGTTCCAAAGTTTATCAAGCGGTATGCAACACTCGGAGAAGAAGCCCTTGCGGCCCTTCGGAAATACAAAGACGAAGTGGAGCAGGGCGTGTTCCCCGGAGAAGAGCATACCTTTAAATAATGCAGTACTCAGCGTTCAGCGAGAACAATGCACCAATGCCAACCGGATCTTGCTGAGGGCGGGAATTACGGAAGGGGGATGCAATGGGACAGGCAAAATTGCATGTGGAACTGTTACGACATACTCCCCGTCCGGAAGAGGTGGTCGCCATGGGCGCCAAGCTCTGTTACTCTCCGGCGAATATTAATGACTTGAAGACCGGCATTGAGAGCAAGGATCAAACGGCCTTTGTGGATAAGCTCGTTTCCATGGGGCACATGTCGCCGGTGGAACATGTGACCTTCACCTTCGGGGTGGAGGGGATCTCCCGGGCCTGCAGTCACCAGATCGTCCGCCATCGTGTGGCCTCCTATTCCCAGCAGAGCCAGCGCTATGTGGGGGAGCAAACGGCCAAGCATGAGGGGATGACCTTCGAGTATGTGATCCCGCCGACGGTGGTGGATGCCGGGCGCGCTGAATGGTTTGAAGAGAAGATGAAGACGATCCAGGGGTGGTACGACGAACTGAATGCCTCTCTGGGCGATGTGGGGGAGAAGTCCCAGGAGGATGCCCGCTTTCTTCTGCCCAATGCCGCCGAGACAAAGATTGTGATCACCATGAATGCCCGTGAACTGCTACACTTCTTCCGGGTCCGCTGTTGCAACCGTGCCCAGTGGGAGATCCGTGCCATGGCCGAACAGATGCTGGTCAAGGTCAAGGAGGCGGCGCCGAAGCTTTTTGTGAACGCCGGTCCCGGTTGTGTTACGGGGAAGTGTCCCGAAGGGAAGATGACCTGCGGGAAGTCGGAAGAGATGCGGGAGAAATTTCTGAACATGTAGCAGAAAAAAACCGTTCTCTCGCAAAGCACGCAAAGGACGCAGAGAGAAGCAAGGGACAAAGGGGCAGAGGAAAAGGCACAAAGGCAATAAGCATGCACCATGAAGCGTATGAAGATCATAAAGGTGCAAACCCTTCGACCTCAATATTCCCTCTCCCCTCAGGGTGAGTGTTGATCAATT
>CAYQVN010000085.1:0-2752 GCA_964420895.1 uncultured Nitrospirota bacterium
ATTTTCCGCAACACATCGCACCAGAGCCACGCTCCGCACCACAGGCCGCGCCCCCCGGGCAACCCCCACCCAGCCCCCCCGCCTCTACCGGCGGCTCGACCCGGACCGTGTAGCGGAACGGGTTGTCGACGTCTTCAAGTCAGCCGACGTGGAACTGCGGAAGGTCTTTGCCCCCCTCGGCAGAAGCACGGAACTTCCCATTGGAATGTCCGATGCCCTCGGCGTGGCAGATAAGGAGATTGCCGAGCGCTTGAAGATCAGTTACGTCTGTTAGGCTGTCGTGCCGGGGCGGGATCGTCACCCATAAAGGATGACGCTACAAGAACCGGGGGCTGCCCCCCGACGGAAACAGGAGCGTTACCTGTAGCGCCGGGATTTATCCCCGGCGTGAACGATTTTTTTTGGAACTCGGAAACATTGAGGATGAAATAGATGGTCATCAAAGGCAACATTAAAGGAAAACGGGTCCCCTCACGTGAACTGGAAGAACAACTCCAGCAGGCTATCCAGAAGGGTGACCGGACCTTTACCGTTCAGGCCGACGGCCAGCACGGGATCGGCGGCCGGATCTGGCCGATGGGGAAAAAGATCCGACTCACCGTCTCCGGCCCGGTGGGACAACGCCTCGGCAGCATGGGGATGGAGGGAACGGAGATCGTCGTGAAGGGGAATGCCTCCGACGACGTCGGCTGGATCAACTGCGGCGCAAAGATCACCGTCTTAGGCGATGTCACCAACGGCGCCCACAACGCCGGCGCCCAGGGCGCCCTCTATGTACAGGGGGGCGGTGGCGCACGCTGTGACACCATGACGAAACATAATCCCCGTTTCGAACCGCTCCAGTCCTGGTACTTCCGGGATGTGGGTGACTCCTTTGCAGAATTCAAGGCGGGAGGAATCGCCGTCGTTTGCGGTGTCAACCCCCGGAATCCGGACAACATCCTGGGCTACCGTCCCTGTGTCGGAATGGTGGGGGGAACCATCTATTTCCGTGGCCCCATCCAGGAATTCAGTGAAAATGATGTAAAACTGGTCGATCTAACCCCACAGGATTGGGAGTGGCTCACCCAAAACATGAAGCCTTACCTCAAGGCGATCGACCGGATGGAACACTTCGATGAGCTGACCCGATCGATGGAAGACTGGAAAAAACTGATCTCCTATACCCCGGTGGAAAAGGCCGAAAAACGTGGTCGCAAGATCCCGATGACCGAGTTCCGCGAAACGGTCTGGGACAAAGGGGTCGGCAAGGGCGGGATCTTCGGAGAATATCTCGAACACGATCCAACGATTCTTCCCTACATTACGACAGGGAAAGAACGACGATTCCGGCCGGTCTGGAGCAATGACCAGTATATGCCTCCCTGCGCTTATTCCTGCCCTTCCCGGATCCCCTCGCACAAACGGGCGAGCCTGATTCGTCAGAACCGTCTGGAAGACGCCCTGGCCCTGGTGCTGCAGTACAGTCCCTTTCCGGCCTCCGTCTGCGGTCAGGTCTGTCCGAATCTTTGCATGGATGCCTGTACCCGGGGACGGATCGACAAGCCTCTCGACATCAAAAGCCTCGGAAGCCTCAGCCTGGAACTACCGGCCCCCGAGAAGGCCCGTTCCACCGGCAACACCGTCGCCATCATCGGCGCGGGCCCGGCGGGACTCTCTGCGGCATGGCAACTGGCCCTTCGGGGTCACACCGTGGACCTCTATGAATCAACGGGCGAACTGGGCGGCAAGCTGGAACTCTGTATCCCCCGGGATCGGCTCCCCCAGGAGATCCTCGCCAAAGAGATTTCACGATTTGAGGAGATGGGGATCAATGTCCACCTCAAATCCAAAATCACCCGGAAGCTCTTCAAGAAGCTCTACAAGGAACATGAAGTGGTCATTGTCGCCTGCGGCGCCCATGAGGCCCGGGTGCTCCGTTTCGACGGTATCGATGATGTCACCGCCGGCATTGAATTCCTCAAGGAGGTCAATTACGGCAACTCGAAAGATCTCAAAGGGAAAGAGGTCGTCGTCATCGGGGCCGGCAACGTCGGCATGGATATCGCCTGTCAGGCCTATGCCTGCGGTGCAAAGTTGGTCACCGCCGTCGACATTCAGCCCCCGGCAAGTTTCGGGAAGGAACAGGAAATGGCCCGGGAACGGGGAACACAGATCCTCTATCCCAAGATTACAAAGAAGTACAGCAAGCGGGCAAAAAAACTCTATTTTGAAGACGGCACCACCCTTCACGCCGACGAGGTCATCATCTCCATCGGCGAAGTGCCGGTCCTCGATTTTCTCCCTCCCGAAATCCACACGGAGCGGGGCTACATCGTTGCGAACAACCTCGGCCAGAGTTCAGACGTCAAGGTCTTTGCCGTAGGCGATGTCACACAGCCGGGCCTGATTACCCATGCCATCGGCCAGGGCCGGATCGCCGCCGACGTCATTCATCATCAGATGATGAGCTATGATTACGTTCCCGAGGAACAGCAGGTCATCCCTTATGAACGGATCAAGACTGTCTATTACGAGAATTCCCGGCCCGACGAGTTTGTGCCGGAAGAAGAGGCCAACCGCTGCATGTCCTGTGGTTCCTGCCGGGACTGCGGAATGTGTGAAACCAGCTGCTACTACAACGCCATCTCACGGGTGGCCGGGGAAGAGGGGAGTTTCGAATACGTCGTTGACGATCAACTCTGTATCGGTTGCGGTTTCTGTGCGGGGATCTGTCCCTGCGGCGTGTGGGAGATGAAGGAAAACGTCTGAT
>CAYQVN010000085.1:2852-8332 GCA_964420895.1 uncultured Nitrospirota bacterium
TACATCCCCAGGCTCGAGAGCAGATCATCCACATCCTGCTGACAGCCTGCATTCTCCTCACAGACACTCTCACTTGATTCCTGTCCCTGAGCACTGAACTCCACGGCCAGTTCGGGATTCATGACACAGAGCACCTCCCGAAGGGTGCTCGTCAACGTATTGATTTGTTGACTGACCTTGTCGGCAAATTGCAGGCTCATCTCCGCTTCATCAATCCAGGGGATGACATCCTCGGAAACCTCGTTCCGAAGTTTGTCCAGGATCTTAATGATCGTCTCAGTATTTCCGGCAATCCCTTCACGAACATGCTGCGTCTTCCGGTTAAAATCCGAAGTATCGACAATCTCTTCCAGTTTGTTCAGCACGGCCTTGTAGAGCCCCAGGATCTTTTCCCGTTCCTCCATCCGGTGATAACGGTCGAGAAAGGCCACCAGTTGGTTCTTGAAAAGGTGTACCAGATCGACCAGCCGTCCTTCATCGGCTGAAATATTTCTCTGCGGCCGAACCACCAAGGAGCCGGAATATGCGGCTTTACTGAAAAGGACACGGACCGAACCGTCATCGGCAAGGAAATGTTTGTTGGTGTTGCGGATTCTTTCCCGGATCTCTGCCTGTTTTTCGGGGTCTTCTTCAAAATGAATCGTACATTCCATCTCCAGATCCTTGAGGGTATCGACGACGAGGCGGCAGGCCTCCTTCAGGTCGAGGGTTTCCTGGAGGTACTGCCCGCAATGGACCAGGCCCGCCAAATCTTCATGCAACTGCATCATGGCATCAGCATACTCTTCCACATGCTTCTTCGAAACCTCCAGGGCGTGCCGTTCTTCCCGTTCTTGCCATCGGGACCGGGCCGATTGCGCCATCTGCCGGAGCATCAGGGCCGAGGCCGCCTCCGACCTCGGTTTTTCAATAATCATCATGTAGTCGGACACCCATGATCCATCCGTGAACCCCGGCATCATTTCATCAAGCACGACCGTACACTGGGTCTCCGGGAACTGACGGACCAAAGCATGGGAGATGGAAAAGGCATTCTGTTCCGGAGGAGAGTGGGAGATCAATACCGATGATTCGGGACAAGTTCTTAACAAATCCAGCGCTTCCTCTTCCGTGTCGACAAAAAAGGTCCGGACCTCTCCTGAACAAGCCTCTTCCGACGGTTGTGTGAAGGGGAAATCACCCACAGCAATCACGTTCCATTCCGCGTCCATAGAAACTCTCTCTGTTATGTTTGAGGGAAATGCTTCACACTCCAACTTTCTTTTCGGAAGGCTGCAGAAAATACTTAAGGAGTTTTTTGCGATTTCTTCCTCCCGCCCCCCTGAATGCCTGGAAAAAGGGGTTTACATCCTTGCATAATCAGGATACTATTTTTTATTTTTTATAGATTTCTCTGATACTTTTTCCGGAATATGACAAAAATTCTACCTCGATATATCCGCAAAGAGATTCTTCCCCCTTTCGTCCTTTCTCTATGCGTTTTCACCCTGGTCCTCTTCATGCAGAATGCCCTGGAGCTTTCCAATCTGATTATCACGAAAGGGGTGGCCCCTTCCAATATCGCCCGGATCATTCTCTACACGCTGCCCCCCACCCTCTGGCTCACCCTGCCCATCTCCTTTCTGACGGCAAACTTGACGGCTCTCAGCCGCTTTTCTTCCGACAATGAAGTGGTTGCCATGAATTCCCTGGGCATCGGAATGGGGAACTTTCTCCGCCCCGTGATGACCTTGGGCTTCCTTCTATTTCTCATCACCTTTGCCGTCGGCGCCCTTGCCATCCCCTGGGGACGTACTTCTCTGAATCAACTCGTCTACCGGATTTTTCAGGAAAGCGCAACCGCCGGGATTGAACCCAGGGTCTTCAACGACACCTTTTCGGACCTGGTGATCTTCGCCGAGGATGTCGAACGGAGAAAGAATATCTTGCGAAACGTTCTGATCACGGATTACCGGGGAGAACTGCCGGAGACCATCTACGCGCAGACCGGGGTCATCCACTCCAACCCGGACAGCCTTACCCACACCTTAACGCTGCAAAATGGCGCCGTCCATCAATACAATGTCCTCAAAGGACGGTACCGTTTGATTCACTTTGAGGAGTATCAACTCTCCCTGGTCACCGACGTAGCGCCGGTAGTCTACTCGATGAGTCTCACGGAGAAGACCTATCATGAAATGAGTCTGGCGGAACTCCGCAGGGCTTCACAGGTAGGAGAATCGGAAAAGACACGGAGCTTCCAATTCCACTACTATGAAAAATTCGCGCTTCCCTTCTCCTGCATCATCTTCGGTCTTGTCGCTCTCCCTTTAGGAACCCGTTTCCACCGATCGGGGAAAATGGTCGGTTTTTCCTGGAGCCTGGTCATCGTCTTTTGCTACTACCTCCTCTTGGGGGCAGGAAGGCATTTCGGAACGGAAAACCTGCTTCCTGCGATGCTTGCGGTCTGGCTTCCGAACCTGGTCTTCGGGCTGGCCGGCACCTATGCCCTCTTCCAGGCATCTCGAAAGATCCCGGAAGATCGGGGTTTTCTGGATGGGACCTATGGCCTGTGGCATACCTTCCAACGCATCGTAAAACAGGCCTTTCAGAAACCGACAGGAAAGTGATTGAAAAAGCATGAAAACCCTCTCAAAATATGTGGCCCGGGAATATATCAAGATACTCCTGATCTGTTTCAGCGCCGTCACAACGGTCTACCTGCTGGTACACTTCCTCGGGAAACTTGACGAGTTTATTGAATTCAAGGCCTCCCTGCCGTTGATCAGCCAAATGATACTTCTGAAAACCCCCCTGATTTTTTATGAGGTCCTTCCGATCGTCTCACTCCTCGCGACTTTGATTACCTTAAGTATCCTTTCCCGACACAATGAGATCATCGCCATGCGTTCTTGCGGTATTCATCTGAACCGACTCCTCATGCCGATCCTCTTCGTCACCTTTATTCTCTCCCTGACGGCCATGGCCGATGGGGAATGGCTCATCCCCTACGCCAATCAACGACTCAGCTGGCTCGATGACGTGGCCCTCAAAAAAAAGCCCCACCTACTGGCCCTGAAGAACAACCGGATCTGGTTTAGAACCGGCGCCAGCGGATTCTGCAATATCCGCAAGGTCGATCCGGACCACAAGATTCTACACGGCGTCACGCTCTATCATTTTAATGAACGTTATCTGTTGAACCACCGGATAGATGCGGACGAAGTGATCTGGAAGGATTCCGGCTGGATAACCCGGAAAGGAACCGAATGGACCTTTTCCGATGCCGGGGAAATTCTTCAGGAACGTCCCTTCCAGGGGACCTTCCCCCTGGAAGAACCGCTGGAGGAAATTATCAAGGTGGAAAAACCTGCCAAGGCAATGGGCTACAAGGAGCTCCGCAACTATATCGGGATCCTGAAGAAGGATGGTTATCCGACCACCGCCTATGAAGTCGATCTCCATGCGAAGATCTCCTACACCGTGATCAACCTCATCATGGTGCTCTTGGGGATCCCTTTCGCCCTCTACAGCAACCGTAAGGGAGGTCTCGCCTTCAGCATCGGGATCAGTCTGGTGGTGGGATTTTTCTACTGGCTGGCCTTTTCGGTGGGACTCTCCTTCGGCCATGGTGGTCTGGTCTCTCCCCTCCTTGCGGCCTGGGTCGCCAATCTCCTCTTCGGAACAGCGGCAAGTTACCGACTCGCCAAGGTCCGGTTCTGAAACCGGACAGGGCAGGAGGGACGGGAAGATCAGGGGGCGGGGTGACCTGCCTTTTTATGTTTTCCCGCCAGGCGGGCCAGCTCCTCTAACTGTTCCGGTTTCCCCACGCAGATCAGAAGATCCCCAGCCTCCAGGAGAGTCGAGGGAGCCAGACTGGTGTTCATGGTGCCGTCCTCTTTTTTGACGGCGACGATCAGGACCCCCAGTTCCTCTCGAATTTGGGAGTCAATGATCCGGACACCGCTATAGGAAGACTGCTCGGAAATACGGACGGCATCGAGGCGGAATCCCATCTTGCCGTCCCGGCTGACGGCGGTTTCCAGAAAACTGGAAACATGAGGCCGGAAGATCGACTGGGCAATCTTGGAGGCGCCGATCAGGTAGGGAGAGACCACCATATCGGCGCCGGCCCGTTTGAACTTCTTTTCCGCCCCCTCGCCGCTTGCCCTGGTAATAATCTTCAACTTTCCATTCATCTCGCGGGCGGAAAGAACCACATAGAGGTTTTCCGCATCGGAAGTCAGGACCGTGATCAATCCGGTGGCCCGCTCGAGCCCCGCCGAGAGGATGACCTCATCCTGTGTTGCATCCCCCTGGATGACGATATACCCCTTCTCGTGGATCTCGGTCACCACCTCGGGGTCTTTCTCAATCACAACGAAGGGGAATCCAGTCGTCGAGAATTCCGAACAGATATGTTTTCCCATCCGGCCATATCCGCAAATAATGTAGTGCTCCTTCAACCGTTTAATTTTTTCGTTCACCTTTTTCCTCCCCAGTACTTCCCGGATCTCTCCTTCGAGAATGATCCCGATGGCCGTCTTGAAAACATAGGCAACCGTCCCGACCCCGACCAGGATCAGGACCACCGTAAATATCCTCCCTGCCGTATCCATATGGTGGACTTCCATGAAACCGATCGTGGAGAGGGTAATCATCGTCATGTAAAGCGAATCGGTAACCCCCCACCCCTCGATGACCATGTACCCCACAGTTCCGAAGGCTATGATCCCCGCCAGGATCATCAGCGAATATTGCAGTTTCTTGATCGGATTGACCAATAGATCCTCCCGAAAAGGAGATCATCATGAGTGATCTTGTAAAAGGGAACGACAGGTCCGCACCATGTTCCGGTAATGAGACCCCTGCCAATAAATCCGTTGACAACGCGAACAGCGACCGAACTTCGATTCGGCAAGATAGACATAGTCCGGGATCCAGGGGCGCGCATTCTCCCTGGAGATGGGCATGAGCGACTGGTTGCAGAGGATACAGCGGGAGAGGATTCGCTCCCGGGGAATCGGGTAGACCCCGATGACCTCCCGGAGTTGTGCCGAGGGAGCATTACAGGTAATGAGGAGATATTCCCCCATGCCCCGGCGCTGAACCAGACGGGTATCCCGTGTCAACAGGACCCGCTCCTCTCTTCGGGCAACCTCGACCAGTTCCCCATCCTCCACCGGGTTGAGGTAGAGGACGTCGAACCCAAGAACCCGCATCCACCGGGCCAGTTTCCCCAGCATCATATCGGCTGCAAAGGTCTGCTCCGGGGCTTTCCCTATCACCTTAACCGCCCTGAAATAAAAGAGAAATCGATGGCTGCAAGATAACAGAAGACCAGAAGAATTGTCAAGAAAAGCCGGATCAAATAGCTGCATTCGGCGACGGTTCTCGAAAATACCTTATATTTTTTATAGTTACACATTAATTAAATATATGTTGTGTATCTAATTGATTTAACAACGGAAAATCAGAACCGTCCCCGATAACAAAAAAGC
>CAYQVN010000086.1:0-8302 GCA_964420895.1 uncultured Nitrospirota bacterium
TAAGATTACGAGTAAGAATGCTTGACAACAAGAACCCAATTTGGGGTCATGCGCACATTTAGAGGAAAACGGTCTAACCGCAGACAGATAAGTGTGCAATGTGGAAAGGGTCAAAAAATCTTCGTCAGCCGATCTCCCGAGGTGCGTGCCCGGATCGAGACGACGCGACTGATCCTCTGGACGATCTTGACGCCGATTTCGGGATATTTCTGGATGATCGAATCGAGGGCCTTCTTCTTGAGGATAATCAGTTCCGAGTCTTCCAGGGCTTCCACCGTGGCGGAACGGGGGCGTTCATCGAGGAGGGAGAGTTCCCCGGCAAAAGAGCCTTTTCCCAGGACGGCCAGGACCACCTGACGCCCCTGGAGTTCAGTCTTCTTTTTCGCCTGCAACTTTCCGGAGGCGACGATCCCGAGATAATCTCCCGGTTCCCCTTCCTTGAAGAGGGTCTTCCCGGAGGAGCAGTGATCCACTTCCAGGAAAGGAGCAATCTTTTCCAGTTCCTCCTCGCTCAAATCGTGAAAGAGGTTGTGATCGGCTTTGATGCCCTGAATCGAAGTTTTCAGTTTTTCCTTCATCTTTATTGTCCTCCAGAAAGGGATTTGCCCCTATCAAAGCACCGATTCCCCTTCCTGTCAATAAGGAGAGCGAATCAAGATCCGTTCCGGCCTGCCCTGTTCCGTATTCCGGCCAGACCGATCAGGCCGCCACCGATCAGCAGGAGGCTTCCCGGTTCCGGAACGGTTGCGGCCGTTTCGTTTCCTTCACCTCTCGGAGAGTTATGATCGCCCCAGTCGTCATCGGAACTGAAATCATCATCGGAGAAACCACCACCGCAGACCTCTTCCATCCCGGGCGGGCATGAATTGTCGTCTTCCTGGTCATCGGAAGTCCCGTCTTCATCGTGATGATTGCCGAAGCGTTCTCCTGCATGTTCTTTCTGAGAACCTCTTTCTTCAGCGGAAGAGCGGATAATCGCCTCCCAGTCCGGGTTTTCTTCCTCCGAAGGATTCTGGCATCTCCTGTCGAGATGGCCCGTATTGAGGATCTGCTTTCCTCCATGACCCTGCCCTGAGATTAATGAGGCCCCGGCCCACAAAGGAAAAAGGAAGATCAGAGACAACAACAACGGAACAAATAATACTCTTCTTATCATAACCTCTCCACTCCCCTTGAAAGTCCTCCATGAATGCCAAAAACACATCTGTTACCTGATTAGTAACTTCAGGAAGGCAAAAGTCGCGAAAAAAAGTGATAAAATATCGTTTTTTTTCACCATGCGCTGTTTCTATGGGCTTTATTGAGACGTAAGAAGGTAAATTATAAGAATAGATGAGGAATTGTAACCAGAGGGTAGAAATCTCCTTGAATTATGTTGAATGGTGATATCCGCCATGTTATACGGGTTGACCCATAAAAATTCTATTGATATGAATAGCAGCAAACCTGCCTTTCACCTTCAAACCATGGATCCAATATGAGCGAGCCGGGACCGGAAAGAGTCATCCGCAATATACGGGAATATCCGAGTGGACTGATTGTCTGTCTTGATCAGGATGTAAAACGGATCGATGAGTTTTTCGGCCCCCGGGAGAAGGTTCTGCCTAAATTGCAAAAGACGGACCTGTCCCAGGCAAGGATCAAGCGATTGGTTCAGAAAAATGGAAAAACGTTTATGACGCAATGGGTGGAAGTGAGTCAGGAGCGATTCTTTTTCTCAAAATAAGTGTGAAGTCCCCCCCCTTTCCTATTGCAGTCCTTTCATCTGACACAAAAGGTATTGAGAACCAATGAAGTTTGAGGCATATCATATTTCAGCTGCAATCAAGAAGAATCTGTCCAGAATGGGTTTTAAGAGGCCCACGGATATACAATTTAAATCCATCCCGTCCATCATGAAGGGTGAAGACGTTCTTGCAATCGCCCAGACAGGAACAGGTAAAACCGCTGCTTTCGCAATTCCCCTCATTGACGGAATCCACCGTGACAAATCCAGTAAACGATCTGCGGGCATTAAATGTATTGTGATGGTTCCGACCCGTGAACTGGCATTGCAGATCGGGGAAGTCTTTACAGAACTTGCAAAGCATACGAAAGTAAAAACGTTCGCACTGGTGGGCGGTGTTGAACAGGAGTCGCAGATTAAAAAAATTCAGGATGGGTTGGATGTCCTTGTGACCACTCCGGGACGTATGTTTGACCTCATCCATCAGGGATATATTCGTCTGGGTAGTGTCGATACCCTTGTGCTGGACGAAGCCGACCGTATGCTGGACCTGGGGTTTATAGAAGACATTAAATTTGTAAAGAAAATGCTTACCAGAAAGCATCAGACTCTTTTCTTTTCTGCAACCATCAATCATGAAATCAAGAAGCTTGCTTTCTCCCAGGTGAAAAGTTCGGCAATACGAATTCAGTTATCTCCGGACGATCCTGTCTCAAAAAACGTCTCTCACTTTGTCATGTTTGTTGAAATGGATGACAAACGATTCTTCCTCGAAAGGTTCGTGAAAGATAATCCGAAGCGTAAGGTCATTGTTTTTGTCAGAACGCGGGTTCGTGCTGAAAGAGTGGCAAAGGCCATGGGAAGAGTTGAGATAGACTCCTTGACCATCCATGGCGCCAAGGAACAGCAGGACAGATCCGACGTGATGCAAAAGTTCAAAGAAGGTGAATGCAATGTGTTGATCGCGACAGACGTCAGTGCCCGCGGAATTGATATCCCGGATGTTCACTATGTGATCAACTATGACTTACCCGACGAGCCTGAGTACTATGTACACCGGGTGGGAAGAACCGGCCGGGGAGTGAAGAAAGGGGCAGCCATTTCGTTTTGCAGTCAGGGTGAGAAAGAGTGCCTTGATCAGATCCAGCAGCTTTTGCATAAAGAGATTGAAGTTATAGGGATCGGGAAAAAAGATTATGCCGACATTCTTGACTCTCCCAAAGAGGAAATGACTTTGCAGGAGTTGATCGATGAACATGAGAGCTGGCTGAAGAAAAAAAAGAAGAAGAAACCCAAGAAGACCAGAAAGAGAAAGTGACCTTTCCTGGAGTCACCCCCACATTGCACATGATTGTCGGCAAGTGAGCGACGGGTTGGTGAGAGTCTCCAATGGAATGGCGAGGATCTTTGTATGCTACACATATTTATCGATGCTGATGCGTGCCCGGTCAAACAGGAGGTGTACCGCGTTGCACGCCGTTATTGCCTGGATGTTACATTGGTGGCCAACTCCTGGATGCGAGTTCCGAATGAACAATGGATTGCACTCGAAGTGGTAGAGGGCGGATTCGACGCGGCCGATGATTGGATTGTCGAACACGTGCAATCGGACGACATCGTGGTCACCGCGGACATTCTGCTTGCGAGCCGCTGCCTGAAAAAAGACGCATGTGTAATGGGACACACGGGGAAACCGTTCACGGAAAACAACATCGGCCAGACCGTCGCGACGCGGGACTTGTTGTCCGAACTTCGTGGAGCAGGAGAGATCACGGGAGGGCCGCCGCCGCTACAGAAGCGTGATCGATCACGTTTTCTTCAACAGCTCGACGAAGTGATTCAATCCATCCGTTGTAAACATCCCTTTCAGACCACCCAAATCCCTCCAGCCGACGGCGCACCGGAAGGCTGACGCTAAGGGGTCCTGTTCGTAAATACTGTGACGCACCGAGAGGGTTGCAGGGCGGTCTCATCAAGGCGCGCGACTGAGGCGTACCCCCTGTGGTACGGTGCAGGGAGCGCATCCCAAGATACCTTAAATGTATAAGCCGCCGCAGGCGGCATAAATCACAGGCATAAAAAGAAGAAACGAAGGAGGGAGAGGTCGTAGAGGTTTCTGTGACTTGCGGAACTCAAAAAGGAAAAATGGTACCCCCGAGGTGATTCGAACACCCGACACCAGGAACCGGAATCCTGTGCTCTATCCATCTGAGCTACGGGGGCACATGTTGAGGATTTCAGCCGTCCCGGCTGAAATCCTAATGTCTGAAATGGCGCATCTTTGTAAACACCATCGCCATGTCATACTCATTAGCCGCGGCGATGACCTCATCGTCCTTGATCGATCCGCCCGGTTGTATAATGCATGTGGCGCCTGATTTTGCGGCCTCATCGATGCCGTCCCGGAAGGGGAAGAAGGCATCCGAGGCGAGGGCGCATCCTTTGGTTTCGCTCATGGCCTTGGAAATTGCAAGCCTTGTCGAATCGACGCGACTCATCTGACCGGCGCCAACTCCCACGGTCCGGTCGGCCCGGGTGAGGATGATGGCATTCGATTTAACATGCTTGGCCACCTTCCAGGCGAAGGACATGGCCTGAATCTCTTCTTCCGTCGGTTTCCGTTTGGTCACGACCTCCAGATGGCGGATATCGACAGTCCCCAGATCCCGGTCCTGATAGATCAGGCCGCCGACGACCTTTTTCAAATCCATGTCCTGCGGACGTTCCCGCCCCCAGATGTCGATCTCGAGTACCCGGATGTTTTCTTTCTCTTTGAAGATCTCCAGGACTCCGTCGTTGTATCCCGGGGCAATGACGACCTCAACGAAGGTGGAGACAATCTCTTTGGCTGTGGCTTCGTCCACGGGGCGGTTAAAGGCGAGTACACCGCCGAAGGCCGAGACGGGATCACAGTCCCGTGCGGTGATGTAGGCCTCCTGCAGATTATCGGAGCAGGCCACGCCGCAGGGGTTGTTGTGTTTGACGACAACGGCTGCCGGAACCTCGAATTCTTTGGCCAGTTCCAGGGCGGAGTGGGTATCGAGATAGTTATTGAAGGACATGGCCTTCCCCTGGTGGATGACTGCGTTGGCCACGCCCGGTTCGGTGTTGTGAGGCTCCTGGTAGAAGGCGGCCCGCTGATGGGGGTTTTCCCCATACCTCAGTTCCGTGACCTTTTCGTACTGCAGGTTCAATTGGTCAGGAAAGCGGGGCGGTTCTCCTTCAGAACCTAAATAGGATGAGATCATGCTGTCATATCGGGCCGTATGGGCGAAAACCTTGCAGGCCAGGGAATAACGGGTTTTCCGGGAGACATGGCCGTCGTTTTCTTCCATTTCCCGGAGGACCCAGTCGTAATCCTTGGGATCGACAATGACGGTGACATCGGCGAAATTCTTGGCGGAGGATCGGATCATGGCAGGTCCGCCGATATCGATATTTTCAATAGCATCTTCCAGGGTACAGTCCGGTTTGGCGATAGTCGCTTCAAAGGGGTAGAGGTTCACGGCCACGATGTCGATCGGTTCGATCCCCTGTTCCTTCATCTGGTCCACGTGGTCCGACTGGTTCCGTTTTCCCAGAATACCGCCGTGAATCTTGGGATGGAGCGTCTTGACGCGGCCGTCGAGCATCTCGGGAAACCCCGTATAATCCGATACGGAGCGGACGGCGATCCCGCTGTCCCGCAACAGTTTGGCCGTGCCGCCGGTGGAGAGGATTTCAAATTCCCGCAGGCGCAGGGCACGAGCGAATTCGACGACACCGGTTTTATCGGAGACACTGATCAACGCTTTTTTCATAATTGGATTCCTGAAGTGAAGTCTATGATTTTGTGATGGTATTCCGGTTTTTCATCGGCTGAAGATCCCCGGAACCTACCCGTTCCGGTGAATCTTTCGCGATCTACGTCCGGCACTCTACACGCTTTGAAACCTGTTGTCAATACCTTCTCAGCCGCCCTTCCGGCAAGGCGTTACGCCTTGACAAAGGTCCCCTAATCCACTACTATCACAATGTTTTTTCTCAAGGGAGACCCATGCAAATCGAGGAAGTCTGGAAACTTCTGGAACAGGATCTGGGCCAGGTGGAGCGGTGTATCGCCGAAAATCTTCACTCCGGCGCTCCACTGATCCGCGAAGTGGGTCTTCACCTCCTTCGGGGCGGGGGCAAACGAATCCGTCCACTTTTACTCCTCCTGGCGGCCCGGGTCTGCGGATACCGGGGCGATCGTCACTATCTACTCGCGTCCGTGATCGAATATATCCATACGGCATCCTTGCTCCACGACGATGTGGTGGATGATGCCGTGATCCGCCGCGGTCAGGATGCGGCAAACCGTGTCTTCGGCAACCAGGCGAGCATTCTCGTGGGCGATTATCTCTATTCCAAGGCTCTCTACCTTGCCGTGCGGGAAGAGAATCAGGAGATCATGAACGTCCTGTCTGATGCGACGACAGTCATGTCCGAAGGAGAGGTGATGCAACTTTCCCAGATCGGCAATCTCGATCTGACGGAAGAGGATTATCTCGGCGTAATTACGAAAAAGACGGCCGTCCTGATTGCGGCAGCCTGTGAGTTGGGCGCAATCCTTGCTGAGGCGTCGCCTGACCTCCGGAAGGCACTGGTTTCCTTCGGAAATGCCGTGGGGATCGCCTTCCAATTGAGTGATGATGCTCTCGATTATTCGGCACAGGAAGGAAAGCTCGGCAAGAAGGTCGGCAAGGATCTGCTGGAAGGAAAGGTCACCCTCCCCCTGATCCATGTGCTGCAGGAGGGGACCGAGGACGAAAAGGCCCGCATCCGCCGGATCTTCGAAGCGGAAGAAAAGAGTGCCGAGGATCTCGATTTCGTCTTTGATGCAATTGATAGATACGGGGCTGTTGACTATACCCTGCAGCGTACCCGGGCCTATATCGAGCAGGCTCAGGGGAACCTCAAACCCTTTAAAGACTCCCCGGCAAAAGATGCGCTCCGATCCGTCTCCGATTTTATCTACCGGCGGGACCTGTAGTTTGTTCCGGGAACCTGCCGTCCCCGCCCACATTTCTTTGTGGAAAATCCTTGCTTTGCTCCTGCTGGGTTGCGGGCTTTTTCTTGCAGCCGGATGCAAAAGACCGGATCTGCCGGTGGTGGAACGGGAACAGTTCCTCATGGGCACGGCGGTGTCGATCACCATCGCTGGTGAGGAGCGTGATCATGCCCATCGTGCGGCGGATCGTGCCTTTGGCGAGATCCGGCGGCTCGAGGCGATCATGAGTACCTATCGGCCGGAGAGTGAAATCTCGCAGGTCAACGGTGCCGCCGGTGCATCGTGGACGGTCGTTTCTCCGGAACTTCGTTATGTCATCAAGGCGGGACTTGACTTCGGGGAGTTGTCCCGGGGGGGCTTCGATGTTACCGTGAAACCCTTGATCGGAATCTGGCACTTTGAAGAGGGGAGCCGGCCTCCCGGGCAGGAAGCGATCGATTCCCTCCTCCCCCTCGTGGATTATCATGCCGTACAGATCGATGCAGACGGGCGTGTCCGATTGAAGAAGCCTGGCATGGCGATCGTTCTGGGCGGCATCGCCAAGGGGTATGCCGTTGACCGGGCCATCGAAATCCTTCAGGAAGAAGGGATAGAAAACGCCATTGTCAATGCCGGCGGAGATTTACGTGCGATCGGGAGACGCTCCTCATCGCGTCCCTGGCGTGTGGGAATCCAGGATCCCCGCCGGGAGGATGAATTGCTGGCGGATCTGCCCCTGACCGACCGGGCCGTGGCTACCTCCGGCGACTATGAAAGATTTTACATCTTTGAAGGGATCCGGTATCATCATATTCTGGATCCGAGGACAGGGCGTCCCGCCCGGGGCTGCCGGAGCGTCACGGTAATCGCCCCGACGGCCATGGAAGCCGATGCCTTGGCGACGGCCGGATTCGTCCTCGGGCCGGAGGAGGGGCGGGCCTTGCTGCAAGGCCGTAACCAGGTTGAGGGGATGATCGTCGATGAGGAAGGGCGGACATTTTCGACGACAGGATTTCCCGAAGGAGAGAAGTGATGAGTGATGCCCTGGAAGGCAAGACCTTTGAAGAATCGATGTTGGAGACGGTGGAACTGATCCAGCCCAATGACGGGAACCATCTGGGCAATGTCTTCGGCGGAAAGGTCCTCTCCATGATCGACCTGACGGGGGCCATGGCGGCCATGCGTCACTGCCGGAACATCGTGGTGACCGCCTCCATGGACCGGGTTGATTTCCGCCACCCCATCCGGATCGGGACCCTGGCCGTTGTGAAGGCAAGGCTCAACGGTGCCTTTCGTACTTCCGTCGAGGTGGGGGTCGACATCTTTTCAGAAAATCCCCTTACCGGTGCCCGCTGCAAGACCTGCACGGCCCTGGTGACCTATGTCGCGATCGACAAGAAGGGCCGTCCCACACCGGTCCCCCCCCTGGTCTGCCGGACACCGGCGGAGGAGGAGTGCCAGAGGAAGGCGGAAGAACGAAAACGTCTTCGAGATGCAGAACGTCCCCGAGAATCCTGTCCGAACGATTTCTGACCGGATTGCACACACTGCCTGCCTGAGACTCATTG
>CAYQVN010000087.1:0-8279 GCA_964420895.1 uncultured Nitrospirota bacterium
GGGCGGCGGAATCATGGCAGAAAGTACACTCATTAAAATTGGGGTTCTTTGTTTTTCGAATCAGCTTCGGATCCTCCGGTGACGCGTGGGGATCATGGCAGGAAGTGCACTCCTTTCCCCGATGAGCATCGGCCAGCAGTGTGTTCTTGAAAACCGTTGTGGTAAAGGAATGGCAGGACTTGCAGAGTTCCCCTTCTACCTTAACCAGGTTCCCCCGTTGGTTTGCGCCATGGGGATCGTGACAGAGTTCACACTTCCCGTCATGAACCGGTTTGTGAACGACGCCGTATTTGTAGGGTTCACCTTCATGACACACAAAACAGAGCTTGAAACCTGTCTCACGGAGAAGGTTCTCATTGGGGGAAAAATGGGGATTGTGGCATCCAGTACAATCCCCTTCCCGCACCGGGGTATGGAGAGTATTCTTTGCGAGCACCTTCTTCATGTCATGGCAGGTAACACAGAGCTCCTGCTGAGGACGCAGGATCATGCCCGGATTCTCGCTTCCATGGGAATCATGACAGGTACCACACTTTCCTTCCGCAAAAGGCGCATGAACCTTCTGCTCTTCTCCCGGTGAGGCCAGTCCCTCATGACAGGAAAAACAGATCTGCTTGCTTTTTAACAGTGATTTTTCATCCGACCCATGGGAATCATGACAGGCCGTACACTTTCCCTCGACGATCGGACGATGAGGACGAGCAACATCGATTTTCGCCTGGAAATTCTCATGGCAGGAAATACAAAGAGATTCCTGATCCGACCGGAGTAATCCTTTCTCCGTGGATGCATGAGGTGTATGACATCCGGCACAGCCCGTCTTTTCCAGCGCCGGATGGTGATTGCTTGCTTCTGCCAGTTGCGTTTCGACATTACCATGGCAGGTAAGACAGAGGGCATCCCCGGTCTGTTTCAGCAGTTTTTCCCCGTCTGCTCCATGGGGGGCATGGCAGGAGGAACATTGTCCCTCCTCGAAAGGTGAATGGCGTTCCGGCAGTGTGAGGGTATCCGACTCCTTGCTGTGACAGGAGACGCAGAGTTCTTTCTCCGGCTGTTTCAGTAGGGGCAGGTTTTGGCTCTGGTGTGGATCATGACAAGCCGTACAATCACCTTCCAACGCCGGTGGATGGGGATTTGTTTTCCCGATCTGTTGTGTCACCGAATCGTGACATTCAACGCATAGCTCCTTGACCGGTTTCACTAACGGTGCACCCTGCGCTTTGTCCGTATTGACATGACAGGTCTCACACTTCCCCTGGACAAAAGGCGGATGCATGGTGGGATTAATTAAATTAGGCGCAGAAGAGGCATGGGGAAGATGGCAGGAGATGCAATGATCTTTCGCAAGGTCAATCTCCTGATGGGAAGGAGAAGCGGCCATTTTTTCCTGCATATGACAACCCGCGCAAAGAGCATCCCCCTCGCGAATCAGGAGGGCCTTTCCTTCCGCGTTGTGTGCGTTGTGGCATGAAAGGCAATCACCGTCCGCAAAAGGCCTATGCTGGGTCTTTTTCTCTTTCTCCTTCCCCTGGGAGGTATGACAGGAGATACACAAAACATCCATCTTGTCCGCCTTGAGCAGGGCCTTACTATCTGAGGCGTGGGGGTCGTGACAGGCTGTGCATTTTCCTTTCTGAATAGGGGCGTGGACATTCCCTGTGGAAAATTTCTCCTTTGCCTCCTTATGGCAGTCAAAACAGAGATCGGGACCGGTTTTCTTCAAGATCAATTTATTGGTAAACCCGTGCCGGGAGTGGCAGGCCTCACATTTCTTTTTCGCCACCGGTTGATGAACGGTTTTCTTCCGGTATTTTTTTTTCAGGTCCTTGTGGCAGTCATAACATGCCTTGGCCCTCGCCTCCGCCTTCGTGGGATGAATCACCAGGAAAGCGCTTGCCAATAGAAGGCCGGTTAAAAAGAACGACAGTGCGGTATGAAAGAAACGGTACTGAAACATGGAATCACTCCTTACTTGATGATGTATGTTGATATTTCAAGGGATAATGAACATGGATCCCCGGTAGGACAAAAGACTGGAAATGGAGTTCCCGTTCGGTATACTTCTTATAATCAAACCCCTTGTAAAAAGCGCTCCTTTTGTTATGACAACGGACGCAGGTTTTTTCCCCGCCCTGCAAGAGCCCCTTTGCAAGAAGGTCCTTTCGCTGATAGTTATGATCTTTCACCATCGCACGGAGATAGGCCGACCCGGGGCCATGGCAGGATTCACATTGCACTCCGGGTAAATCGGATCGTCCTCCCGTGGTATGACATTCCAGACATTCCTTGTTCTGCGTATAATCCTCATCCCCTTTCAGCCCCACGGCCTCTTTGGCCGCACGGTCGAAACCGGGCCGCAGTAGCTCAAAAGCACGGGACATCGGAGTTTCCTTCCAGCTCTTGTATTCCTTCAGGTGGCAGATCCGGCATTTTTTTACCCCCAAATAATGGGCGGCATCGACGTACCGGGGGGCTGCCAAAAAGATCAACAGCACCCCGGAAATGATCCAGGGACTTCTCATCCTACTCTTCTTTCATCACAGAGAATACTATACTGATTCCGTAAGAGACCGGACCCAATACCTAAGATACCGTATAGTGTCATGTCAACCATAGATTGATGGGAACCTTTCCCCCTCACCTCAGTCCTCTCCCCTCGGGGAGAGGATGTATTCCTTCTCCCTGATGGGAGAAGGTTAGGATGAGGGGGCTGACCGGGCACTAAGAACATGAAGTTACTCCTCACCGGATGATGCATGTTGATATTTCAAGGGGAAATGAACATGGATCCCCGGCATTTCAAAAGACTGGAAATGGAGCTCTCTTTCAGTGTACTGCTTGTAATCAAACCCCTTATAAAATGCGCTCCTTTTGTTATGACAACGGCGGCAGGTTTTTTCCCCGCCCTTCAAGAGTCCTTTGGCAAGAAGTTCATCCCGCTTATAATTATGATCCTTCACCATCGCCCGAAGATAATGGGAGCCGGGGCCATGACAGGATTCGCACTGCACGCCGGGCAGATCGGAACGACCCCCCGTGGCATGGCATTCCAGACATTCCTTGTTCTGAGTATAATCCTCATCCCCTTTCAGCCCCACGGCCTCCTTGGCCTCACGGTCGACACCGGGACGGAGCAGTTCAAAGGCCCGGGACATGGGTGTTTGCTTCCAGCTTTTGTATTCCTTCAGGTGACAGATCCGGCACTTTTTGGCGCCCACATAATGTGCGGCATCTGCCGGCCCGATTCCCGTCGGGAGAAGAAACAGCAACCAGAGAAAACTCCTGATCCATTTCATCATCCGATCCTTTCCGACTCCTGCATACTGTCTATTCAGACAGAGTATGAGCCAATGAGGAGATCATTTTTTCCGTCACCACTTCCATGAGTCTGCTCGTCGAATAGATCCTGCCGAAACCAAAGATCTTTTCGTAATCAGTCCCCCGCTTGGACTCTGCACCAGCCCAGATTACACGACCGTTTTGAACATCAATGAGTCGGGCCGTGATAGAGACCGAGGGGACCTGTCCTCCACCGCCAACGCCGCTCAAGATCTGCATCTCATCTTCCAGGACACTTCCCATCAGGATATAGGAAACCTGCAATCGCCTTCCCAGCCCCTGGAGAACCGTCAAGGGAATATGAGCCGTCAGCCGAACCCGTTCCGCACTGAGGGACTCATCGACATAGCCCGGATCAGCAATCTCAAAAGAACCGGTTTGCAACATCTTCACCAGGAAAAGGTTCCCGGCGATTTCACCGGCCCCCTCCTCCTTGCTGAGGTTTTCAAAGGGGAGGATGGCGACCTTCCATTTCTGCACAGTGGCAGATGTGCTCGGTCGTGTGGTTGCAAAACCGCCGACACAACCGGACAGCAAAAAAGTCATGAAGAAAATCAGGCAGATCCGATTCATCTTTTGTATGAATAGAAAATGTTTCATGGTATCTCCTTTCCGTTGCAAATGTCTGACGGCAATTAAAATAATTTACTATGATAAAAGTCTCGGATCACCTTTTTGCATGTCCGCTGGCTGAGTTCTCCCAGGGTAAAAATCTCCCCAATCGAGAGAATCGGCATCTTGGGACCGCCCCGTTCAAAATAGGTCTCCTGCCAGACGACGGTCCCGGTCTCCGCATCGATGAAGCGGACATTCATGGAAATCACGGGATACTGTGCCTGGCCGATCCGGGTCATCTGATATTCATGTATCGTGGCCATAAAAATGCCCTGGACCTTGGCTTGCTTCGCGATTTCCTTCAACTGGTCCGGCAAAAACTCCACCTCGGAAAGCGGCGCTGTGGCCAGAGAAACATCCTGGACCACCTTCTGGAACTCCCCGGGCGAAGCCACCTCAAAACGGCTCGGGATCATCAACTCGGTCGCAAAGGTCTCCGTCATTTTGGCGCCGGCCAGACGATCGGAAGCAAGATTTCGGAAGGGCACCACCCCCACCTTCGTGTAAAAGGACATGTCCGTCTCGGGGTGGATAAAGCGGCGACTGCTGCGGGTGGCACATCCCACATCGGCGACTAAGAGTAGAATCAGACAACAACCCAATAGATAATACAAATTCTTGCGTTTCATGATCACATCCTCTCAAAATGGTTTTGAAAATTGTATCCCAAGGGAGGTGGTCTTCTCATCCGAGGAGAGTCCCGAGAGATTATAATGCACTAAAAGACTGATCTGCTTGGGCAGAACGATAATGAAATTCCCACTCAAGGAATCACTGGTCTGCCCCTCACCATCGCTTCTCTGATAACTGAGGCTCATCCGGGAGCCCTTAATAAAACTGTACGAAAAGGAACCAATGTAGGAAGAGGTGGTATCCCCTGATTCCGGAAAATGTCGAAAGGCGGATAGATTATAGATCACGTTCGACTTGGGAACATAACTCAACGTCCCGCCAAGGTTCTGATCCTCCTTCCCAAAGAAGACGAGTTGATCCTGAGAGCTTCCGGCACTGTAATTGAGCGTCAGCGTAGTTTTCGTCGTAATCGAGGACCAGATGTCAAGGTTAGTGTTGTTGGAATAGCTGCCCGGTCCGGCAACCCCTTCTCCCAGGCCGTTGGGAAGATCGTTTTTCGTCACACCTGTATTCAGGCGCAATGTCACAAAGGGATTCAGGATCATGTTGGAGGTAATAAAGAAAGAAGTACTGACGCTTTTTCCCTGCTCGGAATCATCGTTAATGGAATGAGTCAGGCTGCAGGCGCCGTCAATTTGATCCGTAATCTCCTTGAAGACACTGAGGGAGGCTCCGGTCAGGTCCGTCACCCGTATCTCGCCGTCATCATCGATTCGATTTTTCCCGCGGTGCAGTCCCAGGGTCCAACCGGAAGCCGGGGTAATTTGAAGGATCAAATCCGAAATCTCCTGCTGACTCTCCAACGTCAGGGAACGAAGTCCTGTATCATTGGTCCCGGTTGTGTTATCGACCAGATAACTTCCGGAAAGGTTCAGCCAGGAATAGATGTCGCTGTTGAACAATAACGACACGGAATGGGCATCGCTTCGGGTCTCGTTCCCCTGAGTTTGATTCTTGTTTTGCGAAAAATCGAAGGCGGAATGAAAGAAGGTGCCTTGCCACAAGTTGAAGGTGGCATCCACTCCTCCAAAGGCGCCTTCATTTTCGGACAGAACCCCTTCCGCAGAGGAGTCGTTCTCCTGCTGGATCAAACCGCCGTTGAAGTGCAGGGGTTCCCAATCCCACTCGCTGTTCAAAGACCAGTTCTTGTTGGTCGAGGTACGCGAACCGACCAATGCCTTGCTTTCCCGGTAATTGAAATGGAGCGGAAGAAACTTGTCCGGCATAGCATGAAGACCCACTGCCGTATCCCGGCTACTCCGTTCTCCGACGAGGGCATCAAAATTCCGGATAATCCCATGACTGACATTCATCGTGTAGTCCTTGCCTATCAGATCAACCACACCCCGGGGGGAAAAGGATTTGGTTTCACGTTCCGCCTGGCTCTGTTTCGTCCAGGGGAAATAGAGACTTACATTCATGCGATTTTTTGCAAAGAGATGATCCTCAACATTAAAATTGACGCCTGTCGCCGTAAAATTGTTTCGGGTCGTCGGCGTGTCCGTCAATTGATCATTCACAAAATACAAGCCCTTGATCTTGGGAACGGCTTCAGTTTCAGAGACGACTCCGAAGAACATCATGACTCCCAGTCCCAAACAGAAAAGAAAGAAAAACCCCTTTCTTTGCCAATGCCCGCTATCTGCCCGTCGCTCCATCATCCCGGCTCTTTCATCCTATCTTTGATAATTCGTTGTATAAGACCGGGAGGCATGACATGTTGTCGTACAGGTCCCGCCACTAACATTCTGTGAAAAAGAATTCATCCCCGGTGTACGGCCGGTCTTGATCAAAGCACGGTTCGTCAGGGAACCATGGGAATCATGACAGGCATAACAGGGGACATTTTGATCGCCCACATGAAAGGCATGACCATTCAGATCTGCCGGGGGATTCCATCGACTGGCACTGGAAAATGCCGATCCGCCAAATGAATCGGCATAGGTCGAATAATTGTGACAACGGAAACAGATTTCATCCGATGTCATGACACGGTTTTGCGGCGAGGCAGAATAATTTGCACGGAGCAGTTTGGGATAGAGAGAACCGTGGGGGCCACGAATCGTTGGATTGTCGCTGCCATGACAATCGCTGCAATAGGTCTGCTTCCGGGCATTCCACCCGTTTACGAAGGCCGTGTCCGGGATCAGGAGATCTTTACCGATCGCTTCAACCGGATGATAAGAGGGATTGTTCGTGTTCAGGAAACGTGCAAGATCGGTCTGCCCGCCCGGTTGAATCGTCCAGGAAGAGTGACATTTAAAACAGATCTCGTACTCAGCCAGGGAGGTGGATTTATCCAGGGCGCTTCGATAGATATAGGATGGGACCGCGCCCGCCGGTCCATTGATTACCTTGACGCCGTTGACTCGGATATTCCGGTTGGAAACGACGGGCGCCACGGTTGAAGATGGATCCGCCAGGAGGGCATGGGGATTATGACAGTCCGAGCAGGTCACATGGCGATTGGAAAGACCGTACCGGTAGGCCTGATTCCCTTCATCGGATCGATGACGTTTCGCCGTCGTCGTGACCGGATGTCGATAGGGTTTTTTCAGCTCATTGGCAATGCTCAATGATGTATGGCTTCCGTCATGACAAGTCAGGCAGAGCGTTGCATCCCGGGAAAAGACCAGATCGGGAACCAGGCCTGTATTGTCCTTTACGCCATGGGGATCATGACAGTTCACACATTTTCCCGCAGCATCGAGTTCCTTTCTTGCCTTGGGCTTGGGCCCGGGCCAGATCATCCTTGCGTCACGGCTGTGTGTGGAAAATTCGTAGTCCTGCTGTCCCGGATAGACACCGGTCAGGCTCCATTGTGCATGACATTGATAACAAAGGGCATTGTTATTTTCCGTCCAGAGCGAGGCCGTCTTTTGCGGTTCATTCGAATCAAAGGTGTGGCACTGATTGCACCCCCCCCGGGGGAGTGAAGGGTCACGAAGCGCTCCTTTCAAAGGGTCGAGGTGGATAGATACCTCCCTGTTGGCGGCAGCCTGCAGGTGTACCGCACCCCCGAAAAAAAGAAGGAAACAGACGAGCACCGCGATACTCCCGATCGAGAAATTCCGTAAATGAGCCAATTCTTTCTTACCCTTCCCGTGATTCATCATTCTTTATCTCCTTCCAGGGACCAACCGTCAACGGCCATTCGGTAACTATACAGTGGCATCGATGAAGCCATCAGGGGAATGTGCCGATCGTCGTTCCATGACACTGATAACAGCCGGAATTGGTATCGGCCTGGGACGGCAGATCCCGGTAAGGCCAGACCAATCCATTGAGATAAGCCCCTCCATGGGCCAGATGACAGCTTTCACACATCCCCTGGTTTCCTTGCCCCACCGTGCGGGACGTCAGGTAATCGGTTGCCGTAGGTTCCTGAAAACGCAACCTCGGAACACCTTCCACGGCATCGCCCGTGACCGTACCAAAACCGGCGCCTGTTCCATCGACCCAGAGCGCAATTTCGGGGATTGCCTTCTCAATCATGCTCTGAGGATGCGCCAGATCATGACATGTCTTACACCAGGCCGACGTCCCGGACTTATAGCCCATATTCGATTCCTTATAGGCGGCGATGGAACCGGTCTCCGTGGGGGGATCGGTGGGGGAAAGCAGGGTAAAGACATCGACACCAACCTTGACCGCCGTTCCGGTCCCGCCGGCCGGCGCCGTTACAAGATTCC
>CAYQVN010000088.1:0-8259 GCA_964420895.1 uncultured Nitrospirota bacterium
ACCTGGATCGACAAGGGGATGGGGCTTGTCGTAGGTGGCTTTATCCCCAATCCTTTTGAAGAGGTCAGAGAATATTTCCCCACCGGGCCTGAGTTAATGATCACGTTGGGCGTTTATGCATGCGGGCTTCTGATCCTGACCATTCTGTACAAGGTTGCCATAGGGGTCAAAGAGGAGATCGGTGCATAGTGTGCCGCCAACGGGCGATGAAGGAGGGATGAGAAGGAAAACATCAAGGGTAAATAAGTCGTTTCAGTTACATTCAATCATAATGTTATGGAGGGTTTAAGAATGGCAACAATCGAAGTCAATGGAAAGCAGCATGAACTGGATGAAGATGGTTTTCTGGCCAACATGGACGAATGGAATGAGGAAATTGCGGTCGAACTGGCCAAGACCGAGAGCGTTGACATGACCGAGGCTCATTGGGAGGTTGTGAATTTCCTCCGTGAATACTATGCCGAGTACAAGATCGCTCCCATGATCCGGATCCTCACGAAGGCCATTGGAAAGAAATTGGGCAAAGAAAAAGGAAACACCAAGTACCTCTACGAACTCTACCCGGCGGGACCGGCGAAGCAGGCTTGTAAGATTGCGGGGCTGCCCAAACCGACCGGTTGTGTGTAAGATCGTAAGGCGGTTATTTACACCCGTTGACAATGAGTAAGATCAGGAGGGAGATGATCACACTTCACCCCTCCTGATCCTCAATAACGCAACCCCTATTTATGTGGGGGCGTATGGGAAACTTTTTCGGAACCACTCGGAAGAAAAAATAACATCTCTATTCACACGATGGAGGAGAAATGAAATTCGGAATTCTCGTTCAGGAAGGCCCCTATAACCATCAGGCTTCAGACAGCGCCTACAACTTTATCCTGGCATCCATGGAAAAAGGGCATGAGATCACCGGTGTATTCTTTTACAATGACGGTGTGATCAATACGACGAAGCTGATGGATATCCCCGCAGACGACCGGCATATCAGTAAACGTTGGTCTGAGTTGGGGGCCAAGGGGGTCCAGTTGATCGTCTGCGTTGCGGCGGCCAAACGCCGTGGGATCAATCCCGACGTGTTGATCGATAATGCGCGTATTGACGGGCTGGGGCAGCTCAGTGAGCTTTGTATTGAATCCGACCGATTGATCACTTTCGGTGACTGATCATTTACAGAAAGGAGCCGAAACTCAAATGGAAGAACAAGCGCCAAGGAAAATCATGTTTGTGAATCGGAAGGCACCGCACGGTTCCATCTATGCCTATGAAGGACTGGAAGTGATTCTCATCTTCGGGGCCTATGACCAGGAAATCAGCGCCGCCTTTCTTGATGATGCCGTCCTTTCGTTGAAGAAAGGTCAGGACACATCCGAAATCGGGACCAAGGAATTTTCCGCGACCTTCCGCGTATTGGAAGCCTACGGGGTGGAAGACTGTTACGTGGAGAAGGAATCCATGGAGCAGCGCGGACTGACGGAGGATGACCTGGTGATGGATGTGAAAGTTGTTGATGGGGCGACCCTGAGAGGATTTATGGGGAATCAAGATGTCCTGCTTCCCTTTTAGTGATGTGGACATCTGCAAGGAGGAAGAACATTGCTGCATATTGTAAACAAATCACCTTTTAAATACAGGAATCTGGATACCTGTGTACGCGTTTCCGAGAAAGAGGATCCAATCATCCTCATTGAAGATGGTGTTTACGCCGCTCTGAAAGGCTCCAGTCTTGAAGGACTCATGAAGAAGACCCTGGAAGACCATCCTGTTTTTGCGATTCGTGCGGATCTCAAAGCGCGGGGTGTCGACAATATTTTAGAGGGGGTCGAAGTCTGTGATTACTCCTGCTTCGTAGATATGGTGGAGAAACACGTTCCCTATTCCTGGCTTTGAGGTTGGATGAGAAATGCCAAAGCGACGGCGAGGGAACTGCTCCGGGATGGTTGTTACCCGGACATTCTCAGTCGGCTTGGAGAGAATCGAAAAACCGTCCGGGTTCTACGCTCTCTCCTCTATGAAGAGGAACCTCTGGTGAAATGGCGGGCCGTGACCATGTTCGGTTGGCTCGCACGTGAAAATCCGAAACTGATTGCTTCCGAAGTGGAACGCCTCATCTGGTCATTGAATGATGAAGCCGGGAGTATCGGCCGCGGTGCACCGGAGACCCTGGGCGAGATCGTGCGGAACAATTCACGCCTGGGTGAGGATGGCGGCGGGATCGTCGCACACTATATTGAAGACCCGGAGACTTGCCGTCCTCCGAACCGTAACCTGGAGATTCTCATTGGTGTCCTCTGGGCGATCGGGAGGATGGGGGAACGACGCCCGGACGATGTGAAGGATGTGTTGGCGGCGGTCGAGAGTTTCTGTGAAGACCCGGACTCGAATGTGAGGGGACATGCAGTTTGGGCCCTCGGACGGATCCGGTCTTCAGATTCCGCAGAAGCCATCCGCAACAGATTGGAGGATCCTGGAAGGGCAATCGTATACGAAACAGAGCAATTACGGGACAGTACCGTAGGAGAACTCGCCAGGGAAGCATTGCTTAGGAAGAAATAGGCAGGCGGTAGTGAAGCCTGAAGATGATACAAAGGATGACAACAAGAAAAGGTTAAGAGTTTAAACATTTATAATCATTTCCCCTCTAAGCCATTTACAGGAGGGGCGGAGGAAAGGAGAATCACAGCATGGCAGATCACAAATTAAGAGAAACTCCTCTTCTGGATGACCTGAAGAAAGGCCCCTGGCCGAGTTTCATCAACGACATGAAGAAGATGGCCGAACGGAAACCGATGATCAACGATCTTCTGGGACAGCTTGAGCTTTCCTACAAGGAAAAAAAGGGCCACTGGAAGCATGGCGGGCTTGTCGGTGTCATGGGGTACGGCGGCGGGATCATCGGTCGCTATTCCGATGCGGCCAAGGAGTTTCCGGAATGCGCCCATTTTCACACGGTTCGTGTGAATCAGCCTTCCGGTTGGTTCTACACCTCGGCAGCCCTCCGGGAACTTTGCGACATCTGGGATCGTCACGGTTCCGGGATGACCAACATGCACGGTTCCACCGGTGACTGCGTCTTCCTGGGAACGACGACGGATGAACTGGAGCCGATCTTTGCCGAACTGACGGAGAAGGACTGGGACCTGGGTGGTTCCGGCTCCGATGTTCGGACACCAAGCTGCTGTAACGGGATGGCCCGCTGCGAATACGCCTGCTACGACACCATGGATGCCTGCTACAACATGACCATGGAGTACCAGGATGAGTTGCATCGTCCGGCTTTCCCCTACAAATGGAAATTCAAATTCTCCGGTTGTCCCAATGATTGTGTTGCCTCCATTGCCCGTTCCGACCTTTCCGTGATCGGGACCTGGAGAGACGATATCCGGATTGACCAGGCCGCCGTGAAAGAATATGCCGACAACGGAATGGAAATTCGCGCCCATGTCATCCGGAAATGCCCGACCTCCTGCATGAGTTTTGACGGCAAGGAGATCAAGATCGACAACAGGAACTGCAACCGGTGCATGCACTGCATCAACGTTATGCCCAAGGCCCTTCGGCCTGGAACGGATAGTGGAGCCACACTCCTGATCGGCGGCAAGGCCCCCATCATTGAAGGAGCGCTTTTAGCCACGGTCCTGGTCCCCTTTATCAAAATGGACAAGGATGACGATTACCAGGAATTCAAAGACCTCATGGAGCGGATCTGGGATTTCTGGGATGATCATGGTGTAAACCGGGAGCGAATTGGTGAATGTATTGAACGTGTCGGGTTGGGGAATTTCCTCGAAGCGATTGAGGCCGATCCTCTGCCGGAACATGTCAATCATCCCCGGACCAATCCCTACATCTTCTATGATGAGTATTTCGAGGAAGTGGATGACGCCGAGGCCCAGAAGGCCTGATGAATGCAGCCCTTGGGGGGCTTTAGAAAAGAAAACATTGTTCTGAATTTATCATAAACATTAGGAGGAAATGGAAATGGCTGAACCAGCAGCACCGAGAAAAACCGATATCGGACCGCCTCATTATGAGCAGTTTCTCCATCCGGTAATCAAAGCGAATTACGGGAAGTGGAAATACCATGAATATATGAAACCGGGCGTCATGGTCCATGTCTCCGAGACGGGTGACAAGATCTATTCCGTCCGGGTCGGGTCCCCTCGTTTGATCAGTGTCGATGTCATCCGGATGTTTTCCGATCTGGCCGACAAGTACTGCGACGGCTACCTCCGTTTTACGAGCCGGAACAACGTCGAATTACTGACCGATAAGGAAGCGAATATCGATCCGTTGATTAAGGACGTACAGGCGAACGGTTTCCCTGTGGGGGGAACGGACAACTCCATTTCGAACATCATTCACACCCAGGGCTGGGTCCATTGTCACTCGGCGGCTACCGATGTTTCGGGCATCGTCAAATCGACGATGGATGAGCTTTATGAGTACTTTGTGGAGATGAAACTTCCTCATAAAGTGAAAATTGCGGCCGCCTGCTGCCTCAATATGTGCGGCGCAGTTCACTGCTCCGACATTGCCATCCTGGGTATTCATAGACGTCCGCCGCATATCGACGACGATAAGGTGGCCAACGTTTGTGAAATTCCGACAACCGTTTCTTCCTGTCCCACGGCGGCGATCCGGCCAACGACGGTCGAGGGCAAGCAAACCCTGAAAGTCGATGGCGACCGGTGCATGTTCTGTGCAAACTGCTATACCGTTTGCCCGGCCATGCCGATTGCGGATCCTTTGAATGACGGTGTCTCCATCTGGGTCGGCGGCAAGGTCTCCAATGCCCGTTCGGAGCCGATGTTTACCAAGCTGGCGATTCCTTTTCTGCCGAACAATCCGCCCCGCTGGCCGGAAGTGACCGGTGCGGTCAAGAAGATCGTGGAGGTTTATGCGGCAGGCGCAGACCGCTACGAGCGGCTGGGGGAATGGATTGAACGGATCGGCTGGCCGAAGTTCTTTGATCTGACCGGTTTTGAATTCACGAAGTACCATATTGATGACTTCAGGCACGCGAGTGAGACCTTCCATCGGTCCGCCCAGATCAAATTCTAATAGGAGACTGCAAATGTCAGAATTAACTACCGATCAGATTGCCGACGAAATGTTCAACCTGGTGAAAGAGTATGCCGGGAAAAAACGCTTCAAGGCGAGTGATCTTGCCAAAGAGATGATCGCCAAGCATGGCGACATTGTAAATAAAAAAGACTGCAAGGCGGCCCTTCGTGTACTGATGGATTCCGGGCGTTGCGTTTACGGCTATGCCGGGGGAAGCTTTATTGCCCTTCCCGGAGAAGAAGGTGCGGCAAAGGACTGATTGCAGTTATTTTGCTCCTGTATTAGACAAGCGGATAGCCGGCCCAAATGAAAGAGATGTATCTCTTTTATGGCCGGCCGGCTATTTTTTCCTCTTTTGCGGGCTCTGTCCGCAGAAGAAGAAAAGATCGGAAACTGCTTGTTTAGTGAATGGCGCCTCTTAACGCTCTTTCTGAATGCATGGAACGTTGGGATGCCAATGCAGCGACAGGGATTGCAAAGCAATCTAAATTATAGCAACCTTATCTATAAGGAGTGTGTGTTATGGCGATTGTGGTGAGAAAAATAAAGCGGAAAATCGGCCTGCGACGTGGCGGCAGGGGAACGCAGACGTCTACGCAGCGTCCGCAGTATAATTTAAAAACGCCTCCCTGTATCAATGCCTGCCCGAGCAGCGAGGATATCCGTGGGTATCTGGTGAAGATTGCCCAGACGGAAAATTATGACTGGTCCTATGATGAGTCTTTCAATGAGGCCTGGCACACGATTACCGATAAGAATCCCTTCCCCGCCGTCATGGGTCGGGTCTGCCCCCATCCCTGCGAAAGCGAGTGCAACCGGAAGGACAAGGATGCTTCCGTCGGGATTAATAACATGGAGCGTTTTATCGGGGACTACGGGATCAAGAACAAACTGAAATTGAAAAAACTGGAAGGTGAAGGCGGTTCGGAAAAGGTCGCGATTATTGGCGCCGGGCCCTCCGGTCTTTCCTGCGCTTATCAGCTCGCTCGTCGGGGTTATTCCGTAACGGTATTTGAAATGTTTGACAAGGGGGGCGGAATGCTTCGTTTCGGGATCCCCGTTTACCGACTTCCCGACGATGTGCTCGATGCCGAGATTCAGAAGATTGCCGATATGGGTGTGGAGATCAAATACAACACCAAGATCGGAAAGGATATCACCTTTGCGGATCTGAAGAAGGACTACAAGGCGATCTATCTCTCCATTGGCGCCCACACCGGATGGGATATGAACATCCCCGGTGAGGATGCCGAAAATGTGTTGACCGGTGCTGATTACCTGCACAAGGTCAGTGCCGGCGAAAAAGTGGAAATCGGTAACAAGGTTGTGGTCATCGGCGGTGGAGATACCGCGATTGATGCCGCCATGACTTCGCTTCGACTTGGGGCTGATGTCACGCTCCTCTACCGGCGTACCCGGAATGAGATGCCGGCTATCGATCATGACATCGTACTGGCCGAAGAGGAAGGAATTAATTTTGAATTTCTTGCCGCTCCTGTGGAGGTGGTCAAAAACGGTGGCAGTAAGGCGACCGCTCTGAAATGCCTCAAGATGGAACTGGGTGAACCGGATGATTCCGGCCGTAGACGACCGGTTCCCATCGAAGGTTCGGAATATACCGTCGATGCGACGGCGATTATCTCCGCCATTGGACAGGCTCCGGACTGGGAAGGACTCGATTCCTTCAAGAATGAAAAAGGCTGGATCACTGCCGATGATTACGGGATCACCGAAGAAGCCGGCGTATTTGCCGGTGGTGATGTCACGGTTGGGCTGGGAATTGCCACGGAGGCCATCGGAATCGGGCGGAAGACGGCGGAAGCCATTCACCATTTTCTCCAGGATAATGAACTGGAAAAACCGGAAGCAATGCCGATTGTCCGTCCCGACAGTATGAACCTCGGCCATTACGCTTCGTTGGAACGGCATCATGAAAAATACCTTCCGCCGGCGGAGAGAAAGACCAACTTTAACGAGTTGCGTTTTGCCTTGAGCGAAGAACAGGCTATTGAAGAGGCGAAGCGTTGCATGAGTTGCGGCCGTTGCTTCGACTGTGACAACTGCTTCACCTTCTGTTCCGACAGTGCAGTGAAAAAACTTGATAAAAACGAAAACCCCTTCGGGGAGCATTACAAGTTCGCCCTCGATACCTGTCAGGGTTGCAAAAAGTGTGCGGAAGAATGTCCCTGCGGTTATATTGATATGAACTAAAACCCAACGGAAACGACGCCTGGACAATCGATCCGGTATAGAGATTCAGTAGACGATGCCGAAAAAGATTGCTGTGCGCAATCAAAGACGCATGTTGAGTGTTTGATACAGTGGTATGACAGGATCCTCAAGGAGTTAAAATGGAAGACATCACCTTTAATGAAATTATCAGTTATGCGAAGATAGCGGAAGAAAACGCCAAGAGCTTTTATCTTAATGCTGCGCAAAATGCGGAACAGCGGAATGTCAAAGAGTACCTTGAATCTCTGGCGGCGGAGGAACAGACCCACGTTGATCGTTTGGAGGCCCTGCAGAAGACGATCCAGAGCCAGGGGGTTGTGCCTGATCTCCATACCGAGATCAGCAGTCTCGGCTATGCGGATTTTATCAAGGCGGCGGAACTCGGCAAGGATGCATCCTACAAAGACGTACTGGAAGTCGCCATGGCCAACGAGAAAGAGGCGATCCGTAACTATGACAATTTTTCCCGTTTTATCGATAACGAAGAGGCCAAAAAACTTTTCGCGGTCTTGGCCGATGAAGAACGCCGGCATCTGAAACGCTTTGAAGAAGAGTATGACGAACTCCAAGACCAATATTATTAAACCAATCCGGACAGAGGGTGAAACATAATGTATGAAATTCTGAAGAAGAAGGTGTGGCAGGAAGAGAAGCCGCGAATTACGGAGTTTGAGGTAGACGCACCGGAGATCGCCCGTGCCCACCAGGCGGGTCAGTTTGTGATCCTCATCGTCGACGAGAACGGGGAACGCATTCCCCTGACCATTGCCGACAAGGACGCGGAAAAAGGGAGCATCAGTCTTCTCTTCCAGGAGGTGGGGAAATCGACCATGTGCCTGGGCAAGTTAGAGGTGGGAGAGCGCATCCATCACATCACCGGCCCCTTGGGAAAGCCGACTCATGTGGAGAAATTCGGTACCGTCGTTTGTGTCGGTGGCGGGATCGGGATTGCCCCGGTTCATC
>CAYQVN010000089.1:0-8134 GCA_964420895.1 uncultured Nitrospirota bacterium
GTCATCAACTTTAGAAGGCATCGAGGTTCAACCCCTTCAGATAGTCCTTAAAGGCCGGACCCAGTTCAGCATTCTTGAGACCGAGTTCCACTGTGGCCTCGAGAAAGCCGATTTTGCTTCCGGCATCGTATCGCTTCCCTTCAAAGGTATAGCCGTAGACCGACTCAACCTGGGCCAGCTTCTGCAGGGCATTGGTCAACTGAATCTCCCCCCCCACCCCCTTCTCCTGCTCTTCCAGAAACTCAAAAACCCTGGGGGTCAGAATGTAGCGGCCGATGATCGCGAGATTGGAGGGCGCTTGGTCTTGGAGTGGCTTTTCCACCATCTCCCGGACCTTGTAGACCCCTTTGCCAGTCTGTTCCCCGCCGATTACCCCGTAGAGGTGGATCTGATCCCGGGGGACCTCCTGTAAGGCCAGCACAGAGGAGCCATACTCCTCATAGACCTTCATCAATTGCCCCAGGGAGGGGACATCTGCATCGATGATATCATCCCCCAAAAGCACGGCGAAGGGTTCGTCCCCGATCAGATCCTTGGCACAAAGAACGGCATGGCCCAACCCGAGGGGTTCCTTCTGACGGACATAGACGAAATCAACCATGTTGGCGATCTCTTCGATCGTATGGAGGGCCTTGGTCTTTCCCTTCGATTCGAGATAGAACTCCAATTCGACGTTCTTGTCGAAATGATCCTCAATCGCCCGTTTGCCACGACCGGTAATCATGATGATATGCTCAATCCCGGAGGCCACAGCCTCTTCCACAACATACTGGATCATCGGTTTATCGACGAGGGGAAGCATCTCCTTGGGAGAGGCCTTGGTGGCCGGAAGAAAGCGGGTTCCCAGTCCCGCAGCCGGGAAGATCGCCTTTCGTACCTTCTGAATCGGGGGCATCCAGATTCCTTTCGCAATTTCAAGGGGAGAATCAAAAAAGATTGCACGAATTATATAGAATGACCGCCACAAGAGTCAAGCCAAGATTCGGCATACCCTCGTAAAGAAACACCCTTTTCACCGGAAATGGTCATACCCCTGCGGCAAAAGGGGCTGCCGCCTCCCCCCGAACTCTTCCAGACAGACTCCCGCTTCCGCAGGAAGGATCTCCCCGATCGGAGTCACAGAAACGGGAAGAGAGGCCCGCTCCAGTGCGGATCGAGCAGCGGCCGGCACCGTAAAGAGGAGTTCGTAATCCTCTCCTCCCCGCAAAACAAAGGGAGCCGGTTCCCAGGCAAGGGCGGCGCAGGTTTCCAGAAGGTGTGTCGATTGAGGTAAATCTTTCAGACGAAGAAGGGCACCGACGCCGCTCGCCTCGCAGAGGTGGAAAAGATCGGAAGAAATCCCGTCGCTGAGGTCGATCATGGCAGAAGCCCAACCCTTTTCCCGCAATATGCGCCCCAATTCAAGACGCGGCTCGGGCCGCCGTTGCCGCTCCGCCAAAGCGGCCCGGTGGTCCCCGCCTTTCCCGGTTTTCAGTACCTGTAAACCGAGGGCGGCATCCCCGAGGGTCCCGCTGACAAAGAGCTGATCGCCCGGTTGTGCCCCACTTCGTAACAAGGCTTTTCCCTTTTCCGACTTCCCCAACAGGATGATATCGAGAACGATCCCTTCCTTCGACCGGGAGAGATCACCGCCCGCGATCGTCACCTCATAGGTCTCCGCAGTTTGACGAATCCCTTCCAGGATCCTTTCGCCGTCTTCCGGGGAGATGGACGGGGGGAGGGCGAGACTGATGAAGGCATATTCCGGCATTCCCCCCATGGCGGCGATATCGCTGAGACTGACCCGGAGTCCTTTGTCGCCGATCTGGGGAAGGGAAGACCAGCGCCGCTCAAAATGTATTCCTTCTACAAGAAGGTCCGTTGTCACCAGAAGGTCCTGATCCGGCCCACAGGAAATCACGGCACAGTCATCCCCGATCCCGGTCTGCAATCCTTCGGAAAACTGCCGAACCTTCCCTTGAAAGCGGCGGAGCAAATCGAATTCAGACAATCGATGGGGACCCAATCTCTTCTTCCTCCCTGCCGGTGCAGGAACATCGAAAGCTTTCTACGGTTTTTCAAAGGAGAAATAAAAATGAAGGCGGCCGGTAGACCCGGTCCGATATTTCCGGCGGGCAGCCGTCATGTGAGGGCATTCCCCACGGACTGCAACAAATCCGTCAGGTCCGACGACTTTACGACAAAGCCGTCCGCCAGTTGGATAACCTCTTCCTTCTGCAGGGAACCGTAGGCGGAATTGATGACCACCCGGACTTCGGGGTACCGGTTCTTGATCTGTGCCAGCAGGTCCAGACCGTTGACCCGGGGCATCTTGATATCCAGAACCACCAGGTCCGGATGGAGAGATGCCACATCGTTCAGGACCTTCTCTCCCTCCGTCTCGATATGGACTTCATACCCCCCGTCCTCCAGTTCCGCCTGATAGAGAAGACAGATACTCTCTTCATCATCGACGACCAATATCAAGGATTTACGATCACCGGACATCGTACACGCCTCTTCCCCGCAAACCACATGTTAGTCATTCAAGATTCTCTTCAGGGCGCTTTTCATCTTCGTCAGATCCGACGACTTGACGATATACTCCTCCGAGGCCCAGAGTGAAAAGTCCTGTTTGTATTCCTCGTAGGCCGAACAGATAATCACGGGGATGTCATTCTCCTTTCGCTCCTTGATGAGTTTCAGCAGATTGACACCATCCATCCCGGGCATCTTGATATCGAGGATAATGGCATCCGGTTGACGGGCATCGAGCACCTCCAACGCCTCGTAACCATTGCTGGCCAGAAGGACATCATACCCTTCGTCCGCCAATTCTTCCTTGTAAAGGGTTCGGATGTTCTCTTCGTCGTCGACAATCAAAATGGTTTTCATTGCACTCCCCTTTCAAGATATTATTCCTGACCGGTATCCCCTCCAAGATCGTTGGAGATGGAATTGAACCGGCTCATGTGCTCCCTCGTTCCCGGGCAGAGAGCTTTAAAGAAGATCCTTCCCGTCCCTCTCCCATTTTGGCGGGAAGCGTCACCAGGAAGGTGACGCCCACCCCCGGGTCATTCTTAACCTGAATATTGCCGCCATGCATCTCCACCACCCGATGGGTGATGGCCAATCCGAGGCCGGTGCCCGTATGTTTGGTCGTGAAAAAGGGATTAAAGATATTGGTAATCACATCTTCGGCAATCCCCCCGCCCGTATCCTGCACGGAAATCGCAACACACCCTTCGGCCTCATCACAACTGCACTCGACCGTAAGCATCCCCCCCTGGCTCATTGCCTGCTGGGCATTGGACAGCAGATTGATAAAGACTTGTTTAATCTGATTCGAATCGCCATGCACCTTCGGGATGTTCTCATCGATCTTCCGGACCACCTGAATCCCGCAATCGGCAAACCCCTCTTCCAGGACCTCCAACCCGTCTGTGAGAACCTCGGCCACATCGCATTCCAAAAAGATCGGTTCAGCCGAACGGGAAAAGGCCAGGACCTCCTGAAGGACCTTCTCCAGACGGGCCACCTCCTTGACGATGATCCGTGAATAACGTTTCTCCGGATTCGCCGCTTCCAGTTTGCCGTCGAGACGCCGGGCAAACCCCCCGATGGAGACGAGGGGATTCCGGATCTCGTGGGCAATGCTCGCTGCCATTTCCCCGAGGGCCGCCATCTTCTCCGACTGGATCAACCGGTCCTGCAATTCCGTGAGAGAGCGGTTGGCATATTCGAGATCGGAATAGACCCGGGCATTTTCAATGGCCAGACCGGCCTGATTCGCAAAGAGTTCCAGGCGCCTCAGGTCCTCGTCGGTAATCTCCCGCTTGTTGTATAGATTGTCGACAATGATAACCCCCACCACCCGGTCCTGTGAGATCAGGGGGACCGTGGCGAAGCTCTCAAATCCAACGGCTTCCAGAATCGCCGGATTGGTGCGGGGATCTTCCCAGGCATTCTTGATGTTGAACCCCTTCCGTTCCAACACGGTCAGGACCAGGACCCCTTGGCCGTATTCGATGGGAATCCGGATTCCCTTGGCCAGTTGATCGAAACGGCTCCCCCGGCCTTCTCCGGAGAATCCGACGGAGGAGATCCACTCCTTGAAGCTCATATTTTTTGAACCGATCTCGCTCCAGATCCGATAGGCATCCTCCCCGCTGTCCGGACCGACGCCGAGCATTCCCTGGAGGGTATTCGTTTTTTCATTGACCAAGAGCAAAACGGCACGATTAAAATTCAGCCCGCCTCCGAAGGTCACCGCCTTAAGGATAATCTGGAGAAGCTGATCCAGGTTCATGGTGGTATTCATGGCATTGCTGATTTCATAGAGGATCGCGAAATCATTGGCCCGTTCCGTATTCTCCCGCAGCAGCCGTTCCGCCCGCTCAAAGTTGCGGACATTCTCCACCACCATCGCCCCCTGATTGGCCACGGCCATGAGCAGGTGCAGGTCATCCTGATGGAAGGGAACCAGGGTCCCGGCACCGTCGGACTTCTCATGGAGTGACAAGGTCCCGATCACCTTTTCCTTCACCATGAGGGGAACACAGAGAATGGAGGCAAAGAGACGCTCACTGGGGAGCAGTTCTACATCGGCTTCGTCCGGAGAATTGATGATGCAGGGATCCCCGTCCCGGGCGACACGACCGGTCACCCCTTCTCCCAGGGGGACAAATGTGCGGGAAATCAGATCCGGGTCCTGGTAGAGGCCGTACATCGACTTGACCTTGAGCAACCGGTCCTCCTCATCGAGGAGATGGAGAATCGCCCCGCCGGCTCCGATCAGTTCGGCGCTTTTCCGGGTCATGAGACCGATCAGTTCCTGGAATTCAAGGGTCGATGTCAGGGCACGCCCGAGATCGTAGAGGGCGACGAGTTCCTCATATTGTTTGGAGACATCGAGATAGAGTTGGGCATTCCGAACGCTGCCGCTGATCCCGTCGGCAATGGAGAAGAGAAGGTGAATCTCATTCTCCGTAAAGGCTCGCTCCTCTATGGTCCAGACATCAATCACACCAAGGCACTTCCCCAGAAAGAGGATCGGGGCCGAGATCATGGAATGATACTTTTCTTCCCCGCAGCCGGGAAAGTCCCGGCGCCGTTCATCACTGCGAATATCCCGGATGGCCACCGGAGTTTTCTCCGCCGCCACCCATCCGGTGATCCCTTCGCCGACATTCAGACAGATCTCATTGATACAATCGGGATTCAGCCCCACGGCCGCTTTCAGCGTCAGGCACTCCCGACCTCGTCGCATCAGATAGATGGCACAGGCATCAAAGTGCATCTTGTCGACGATCTCCTCCACGACCTGATTCAGCCGCTCATGGAGATCAAGGGTGGAATTACTGATCTTCAGGATGTCCCGGAGGACTTCAAATTCGATGATGCTGTTGCCCATGTTTCCTACCTGTCCTGCAACTCTTTGGATGGGCCGCGGTATTCCTCAAGAGGACCCTTGAGAAGGGTTGAATTTTTTTTTAACAGTTCCTCGTAAAGCGTCACGTACTCTCTGGCCGACCGCTCCCAGGAAAAATCGCAGGCCATGGCGTTGGCCATCAGGGCCTTCCAGGCCGCCCGGTCCCGGTAAACCGAGAGCCCTTCCTGCAGGGTCCGAACGAGGGCAGCGGGCGAATAATCGGAGAACTTGAAGCCGTTTCCGCTGCCCGATTCAGCGTCAAAGTGCGTAATCGTATCCGCAAGCCCCCCTGTCGCACGGACGATCGGGATCGTGCCGTATTTGAGACTGTACATCTGGTTCAGCCCGCAAGGTTCATACCGGGAGGGCATCAGGAATAAGTCCGACCCGGCTTCGACGAGATGGGCCAGGGCATCGTCATACCCGACGTGCAGCCCGAAGCGGTCGGAAGCGGCATCGGCCAACTCGACAAGCCCGTTACGATATTTTTCTTCCCCATCGCCCAGCACAACCAGGGAGAGGTCCATCGAGGAGAGTTTCTGCGCGGCGTCGGCAATCAGGTCGAAACCTTTCTGGTCGGTCAGACGGGAGACACATCCGATGAGGGGGCGGGTTGCGGGACCCCGCAGCCCGAAGGCCTTCATCAGGGCCTTTTTGCAGACCGTCTTTCCTGCCAGCGCCTCCGGGGAATACCGTGCAGGAATCAAGGAATCGATCTTCGGATCCCAGCAGGTATAATCGACACCGTTTAAAATCCCGGCAAGATCCGGTGAGCGTTCCTGCAGCACCCCCTCCAGCCCGCATCCATATTCCGGTGTCTGAATCTCTTCGGCATAGCGTCGGCTGACCGTCGTGATTCGGTCCGCAGCAATGAGTCCGGCCTTGAGAAAATTGATCTTGCCGTAGAACTCGATCCCCCGGGGTGTAAACATCTCCCTGCCCAGCCCCGTGAGCGGCAGATCGTCGTGACGGAAGATCCCCTGGTAACCGAGATTGTGGACGGTAAAAACGGAAGCAATATCGTTGTAAGGTGCAATCCCCCGGTAGGTCTTCAGATAGAGGGCAGACAGTGCGGTCTGCCAGTCGTTCAAGTGGAGGATGTCCGGCACAAAGTCGAGGCTTTTGACGGCATCGAGAATCGCCCGGGAGAAAAAGATGAAGCGGGAGGCATTGTCCGGATAGTCCCCCTTGCCGGGGCCGTAAAGGCCTTCCCGGTCGAAGTACGGGTCATATCCCACGAGATAGACGGGAACCCCCGAAGAGAGTTCGGTCACGGCAAGAGATCCGGTGTGGATCTGCTCTCCCACCCGGACATGGACCTTCTTCCCCGTCTCCTCCAGAGGCGCACCGGATTTCTTCACCGAACGGTATCGGGGCATGATGATGCGGACATCATGACCCAATGCCTTCAGTGCCGAAGGGAGGCTCGCGGCCACGTCAGCCAGCCCCCCGGTCTTGGCGAAGGGAAACACCTCGGAGGCTGCAAAGAGTATCTTCATCTTCTTCTCCGCCCCTCGGACAGATCCACAGGGGACTGCTCAGGTTCCCGTCTGCCCCACCTGCTCAGACGCGGGCTTCCCGAAGGAACTCCGCCGCCTCCTCGGGGGGAGTCGGATTGATATAAAACCCCGACCCCCATTCAAAACCGGCGACCTTGGTCAGTTTCGGCATGATCTCAATATGCCAGTGGTAGTGGTCGTTGACCTCTTCACCGATGGGAGAGGTATGGAGAATGTAGTTGTAGGGCGGCACATTCAGGGTCTTGTCGATCCGTTTCAGGGTATCCTGCAGGATCCAGGCCAGGGGGGCGATCTCGTCCCGCTTCATCCTCTCGTAGGAAGATGCATGATGTTTCGGCAGCACCCAGGTCTCGAAGGGGAACCGTGGTGTAAATGGCTCGATGGCCAGATAGTGTTCATTCTCCGAGACCACCCGGGTCCGGGTCTCCAGTTCCTGGTGCACAATGTCGCAATAGACGCATCGCTCCTTGTACTTATAATGAACCAGGGAACCCTTGATCTCTTCGGCAACCCGTTTCGGGACGATGGGAAGAGCGATCAACTGGGAATGGGAATGTTCCAGGGAGGCGCCTGCCGAGACCCCTTCATTTTTGAAAACCAGAATATATTTAAAGCGGGGATCCCGTTTCAGATCGACGATCCGTTCCCGGTAGGCCCAGAGCATGTCCTCGACCTTTTCCACCGGGAGTGTGCTCAAGGTCTTTTCATGGCGGGGGGTTTCAATAATCACCTCGTGAGCGCCCACGCCGTTCATCGTGTCGTAGATCCCGTCGCCCCGTTTCTCCAATTCCCCCTCAATCTGCAGGGCGGGAAACTTGTTGGCCACGACACGCAAACTCCACCCCTCTCCGTTGGGTGCGGAATCGTTTTTCCGAAAGGCCAGGATCTCCGGCGGCGTAACTTTCTCATTGCCGAAACAGAAGGGACAGAACCCGCCGTTGCTCTTGTGCAGGGTCTCTCCGAAATCGGTCGGCCGCTTTCCCCGGGCCGTGGAGATGATCACCCACCGTCCAATGATCGGATCTTTCCTCAATTCAGGCATATGATCTCCTATGCTTCAGAACCCCAAAAAACGCCTATTTTCAAACAACTTAGAACCCTTGGAAGTATTTAAAAAATATACCACCTCCGTCAAAAAGAAGCAACACAAAATTTTGAATTTTCGGGTGGTTCTGTTCGCAAATACTGTGGCGCACCGAGAAGG
>CAYQVN010000090.1:0-1083 GCA_964420895.1 uncultured Nitrospirota bacterium
AGGATTTCGAACATGTGGCATTCTTCAACGAAGAAAAAGAACGGGTGGAGATGCACCTGGAGGCCCGCCGGGAGATGAAGGTCAAACTCTGCGAAATCGACCTTCAGATCGGGATGAAAAAGGGGGAACGAATCCGAACGGAGATCTGCCGGAAGTTTAAGCGCAATAAAGCGGAGAAGATGTTTGAAAAAGCAGGTCTTTCCTGCAGGGACTGGTACAGCGATGAGCGGGACTGGTTCTCTCTGGTTCTACTGGGACGTCGGAAAGGATGACCGATCCATCTTTTTTCGAGGGTATCACCGAAACAACGGCAGTGTTATCAACCCCGGACCTAAAAAAGGAAAATCCCCTCCCTCATCGGATCTTCTGATACAATATTCCTATACGATTCTTTTCAAACAAGAGACGTTACATTCTATTGTAGGGAGGATAGAGACGATGAAAGGGTTTTTTCTGGTAATGATGACAATCAGTCTTCTGATCGTCTGTCTGCTGGTGGTGAAGAACGTCTCCACCCAGCAATCCCTGGAGGGTGAAAAGACGCGGGTCGCAGCAATTGACAGGGCAAAAGAAGCGGCGGCCGTGGTCAATCATCGGACGGACGAGATGAACCGGAAGCTGCAGAACGCTCTGGGGGAATAGCTTGGGAATGTAGAATCCGGCTTACCGGCTTCCGGTCATGCGGGAGACCTCTTCACGAGTCAGAGCCCGTTTCAACCTCAGTTCAGCCCGATTGAAGTGGCTCTCGTCTTCTTCCTGCACCTCGCGGAGGATCTTTTCCGCCCGTTCTTTCGAGGTCCGGGCACGGTCGACATCGATTTCATCGGAGCGCTCCGCCGTCTCGGCCAGAACAATGACATGGTCCTCGTGGACCTCAATGAACCCGCCGCTCACAGCGTAATAGATCTCCCGTCCATCCTGTCGGGTCGAGACAATCCCGATCTGCAGAGAACTGAGAAAGGGAACATGGCCGGGAAGAATCCCGAACTCACCCACCGATCCCGGAAGAGTCACCTCATCGACTTCCTCCGAAAAGGCAAGCCGTTCCGGGGTAACGATTTCAAAGAGAAGTTTGTCTGCCAT
>CAYQVN010000090.1:1183-8105 GCA_964420895.1 uncultured Nitrospirota bacterium
CGCTCCCCCACACCGGCGAAGCAGGAGTACCCGCCGTGGGTGGTCGCGACGGCATGAATCAGTTCCATGATTAAGACGGTCTTGCCCACACCGGCGCCGCCGAAGAGGCCGGTCTTGCCCCCCTTGGAGTATGGCGCCAAAAGGTCGATCACCTTGATCCCCGTCTCGAAGATCTGCAGGGCCGGATCGAGGGTATCGAAGGCGGGAGACGGACGGTGGATCGGCCACCGTTCCTCACACTTGATCTTTCCCCGGTTGTCAACGGGTTCACCGATGACGTTCATGATCCGTCCCAGTGCTCCTTTGCCGACGGGAACGGAAATCGGTTGCCCCAGATCCTGGACCTTCATCCCGCGGACCAGGCCGTCGGTCCCGTCCATGGCAATACAGCGAACGGTACTCTCGCCCAGGTGCTGCTGCACCTCCAGGGTGATATTGATCTCCCCCGCTTCAATCTTCAGGGCGTTCATGAGGGCGGGGACCTTCCCCACCTCAAACTCGGCATCCACAACGGCGCCGAGTACCTGTGTGATCTTTCCTTCGTTCATGAGATTGGTTCCCCTTTCCCGAATATTCCGGATCGTTCTTGGATCCTTTAAATTCTATTTGAGAGCCTCGGCCCCACCCACGATTTCCGAGATCTCCTTGGTAATCTGGGCCTGCCGTGCCTTGTTCATGGAAAGTGTCAACTGATGAATCAGATCGGTGGCGTTGTTCGTCGCCGAATCCATGGCCGTCATCCGGGCACCCTGTTCACTCGCCTCAGACTCCAGCATCGCCCGGAAAATCTGGGTCTCTACATACTCCGGCAGGATCCGGGCCAAGACCTCCTCCTCCGACGGCTCGAAGAGATAATCAACGGCGTTCATCTCCTCCGTCAGTTCCAGAGGCTGGATCGGTAGAAGCTGCTCCACAATCACCTTCTGGGAGATGGCCGATTTGAATTCGTTGTAGACCAGATAGAGGACATCCAACTCCTCCTGGGCGAAGGGATCGACGATATCATGGGCGATTTCAGCGGCCTTTTGATAATCCACTTTCCCGGAAAGTTCCGTATAGACCTTCTCCATCGGGACCTCACGGTTCTTGAAGAAGCTCTGCCCCTTCTTTCCGATCACGGAAAGGGTCACCGGATTCTGTTTTTGTTCCTGTTCCCGAAAGAAGTGGAGGGCCTGCCGGGAGAGGTTCGAATTAAAACCGCCGCAGAGTCCGCGGTCGGAGGTCAGCACCAGCACACCGACGCGATACTCCTCCCGTACCCGAAGGAGGGGATGGGCCTCTTCCTCGGTTCGCGCCGCCAGGCTCGAAAGGACGAGATGCATCTTCTGGGCATAGGGCCGCGCCGCGAGGATCGCTTCCTGAGCCTTTTTCATCTTGGCCGCGGCCACCATCTTCATCGCCTTGGTGATCTGCTGCGTATTCTTGACGGAGGCAATCCGCTCTCGAATGTCACGTAAGCTTGCCATGCTTTATCCTATTCAGGTCTATGCCGAGAAACCGGCCTTCACGTCTTCGATGACTTTCTTGAGCTTGGCTTCCAGGTCATCGTCGATCTTTCCTTTTTCCTGGATCTCTTTCCGAAGCTCGCCGTGACTCTCTTCCAACGACTTGTGCAATTCCGATTCAAATTTCAGGATCTGATCCGTCGGGAGGTCATCGAGATATCCCCGGGTCGCGGCGATAATACTGACGATCTGCAGATCAACGGGCATCGGGACGTATTGACCCTGTTTCAGGATTTCCACAGTCTTTGCTCCCCGGTTCAACTGCTGCTGCGTTGCCTTGTCGAGGTCGCTCCCGAACTGGGCGAAGGCCGCAAGTTCGCGATACTGGGCCAGATCGAGACGGAGCCGGCCGGCGACCTGCTTCATCGCCTTCACCTGGGCGGCGCCACCAACTCGGGAGACGGAAAGCCCCACGTTCACGGCAGGCCGAATCCCGGAATAGAAAAGGTTGGACTCCAGAAAGATCTGACCATCCGTAATGGAGATCACGTTCGTCGGGATATAGGCCGAAACGTCATTGGCCTGGGTCTCGATGACGGGCAGGGCCGTCAGGGAACCGCCGCCCTTTTCGTCGCTCATTTTGGCGGCCCGTTCCAGGAGACGGGAGTGGAGATAAAAGACATCCCCGGGATAGGCCTCACGTCCCGGCGGACGGCGCAGCAGCAGGGAAACCTGACGATAGGCGACCGCCTGTTTTGAAAGATCATCGTAAAAGATAACGGCATGACGGCCGGAATCACGATAGTACTCGCCGATGGTGCAGCCCATGTAAGGGGCGATGTACTGCAGCGGTGCCGGGTCACTGGCCGTTGCGGCCACGACGATGGTGTATTCCATGGCGCCATGTTCTTCGAGGCGCTCCACCACCTGGGCCACGGTAGATCGTTTCTGACCGATGGCGACGTAGATGCAGAAGACGTCGGTATTTTTCTGGTTGATAATGGTATCGATGGCAATGGCCGTCTTACCTGTCTGCCGGTCACCGATGATCAGCTCCCGCTGTCCCCGACCGATGGGAATCATGGAATCGATGGCCTTGATCCCCGTCTGGAGCGGTTCGTTCACAGGCTGACGGTCAATGATCCCCGGCGCCTTGATCTCCATATTCCGGGTCTCTTTGGCCTCGATGGGTCCTTTGCCATCGATCGGTTCACCCAGGGCATTGACCACCCGGCCGACCATGGCCTCGCCGACGGGGGCCTCGACGATCCGGCCTGTCCGCTTGACGATGTCCCCTTCCTTGATCTGCGTATCCCCTCCCAGGATCACGGCGCCCACATTATCCTGCTCAAGATTGAGGGCGATGCCCATGATTCCCCCCGGGAATTCCAGGTACTCACCGGACATGCAGTTTTCGAGACCGAAGATGCGGGCGATACCATCCCCCACATTGATGACGGTCCCAACCTCGGCGACATCGACGCCGGATTCAAACTCGGAGATCTGCTTCTTGATCAGTTCACTGATCTCAGCGGCCTTGATTTCCATATGCTACCCCTTTACGATTTGTTCTTTTAACTTGATCATCTGAGATTTGATACTTCCGTCATAGACCACACTTCCGATCCGGGTCACGGCTCCGCCGATCAACGTCGGATCTTCTTTCACCTTCAGATAGATACGCTTGCCGGAAAGGGCCTCTAATTTCGTCTGGAGGCTCTTTTTATCCTCTTCTTTCAAGGGAAGGGCCGTGGTGACCTCCGCCTCGGCCCGGTTGTGGATCTCGTTGGCGAAATGGACATATTCCTTGTAGATCTCCCGGATCTGGGGAAAGCGGTCTTTCTCGATGAGGAGGGTCAAAAACCTTTTCAAGAGACCACTGATCCGGATCTCGTCGATCACCATATCGAGGAGTTTCCCTTTGTCCTCACTCTTGAATGCCGGATTGAAGAAAAAGTTCTTCAGCTTCCGGTTTTCAACAATCGTCTTGACCGTTCTACCGAAGTTCTGTTCCACTTGATCGGCGATGCCTTCCTGCGTGGCAAGATCGATCAGCGCCCTGGCGTATCTTCTGGAAACTACACTGCTCACGAAGGCCCCCTTATTTCAGCCCGGCGATATATTCATCCATGAACCGCCGATGATCCTCGGCGGTCAGTTCCTTGACCAGTTTCTCTTCGGAGAGTTTCAGAGCCAGTTCGGCAGCCTCCCGTTTCAGGATCTCCCGGGCCTTCTTCATCTCCTGTTCAATCGATTCCTTCGCCTTCTCTTCCATCCGCGTCGCCTTTTCATGGGCCTCGGCGATCATGCGCTCCTTCAGATTTTCCGCGTTTTCCGTCGCATTCTTACGGATATCGGAGAACTCTTCGTCCCGGTTGGCAAGACGTTTGGAAAGCTCCTGATACTTCGCCTCGGCCTCTTCCTTGCTCTTCTTCGCCTCTTCCAATGAAGCCAGGATCTCTCCCCGTCGGCCGGCAAAGAAATCCCGCACCGGCTGGGCAAGAAATTTGTAGAGGACGGCAAAAAGGATGGTAAAGTTGATGACCCGCCAGAGCATGGCCAGGGAGAAGATCGCGACGGCCTCTTCTTCATGCCCCCCTTCGCCGGCAGCCCAGAGGGCAGAGGCGGTACCGGCCATGATGAGCCCGGTCATCACGATTCCTGCAAGGATGCGCAACTTCGGCATCTTAATCGATCGGCAAATCATGAAAGGGTCCTTCCCATTATTTTCGAGGAGATTTCCAGAGAGAGGGTTTGTACGGATTTTTCCAGTTCACTTTTTGCGCTATCGACACTCTTTTCCATCTCCCCCATTCCATGGTCGATGATTCTTTCCACCTTTTTCTGTGCCTCGGTGAGGACCTCCTTCTCCTTGGCAAGAGCGGCATCATGGGCTTGGTTGAAGGAGACCTTGGCATCCTTCTTCGCCTCTAGAAGGGCATGGGAATACTCTTCGTTCAACTTTTCCATGTTTTCAACAGCCCGGGCCGCATCATCGGCCGCCCCTTCAATGATCCCCTTCCGGTCGTCGAGGACCTTCAGCATGGGGCGAAAAAGGAGGGAATTGAGGACCGCCATCAGAATCAATACCAGGAAGATGGCGGGAATAACCAGATGAGGAGTCAGTCCAAGCACGTTCTATTCCTTTATTACAGGATGATCTGTTGGGAGAAAGATGACCCGGTAAGGGGTCAACTTGAAAAAAAGCATTGCGACATTAGCATATACTAAAATCGATTGTCAAGGGCATTTGAAGAAAAAAATTATAACACTGTTTTGGTGAGCTAAACAACGAGGAGGATTGCGAGGTCCATCACATTCGTCAGGGTAGGCCCTGTCTTGATGTGGCCGTCCAATCGGCTGAAAAATCGGTAGGAATCATTATTCTTGAGGAAGGAATCGGCAGGAAGACCTTTTTTTGCGGCCCGAACGAGTGTATTCCCGTCCACCATGGCTCCAGCGGCGTCGGTAGGCCCATCGGTTCCGTCACTCCCACCGCTCAAAAAAACAATTCCTCTGCGATCGGTAAGTTCGAGGGCGGCAGCGAGGGCCATCTCCTGGTTGCGCCCCCCCTTCCCCTTACCGCGGATCGTTACGGTTGTCTCGCCGCCGGCGATCAGACAGGCCGGTTTCTTCACCGGCCGGTCCCGCAGGGAAACCTCCACGGCAATGGCAGAAAGAATCTTCGCCGACTCCCGGGCCTCCCCCTGAAGCCTCGTGGTCAGCACCATCGGTCGATAACCGAGTTTGCGGGCCCTGACTGCGGCTGCATGAACGGCCATCTCGTTATTCCCAATGATCCGGTTTCCCACCTTCCGAAAAACGGAACTCCTCCCTTTCGGAGTTTCAGGAATCCTGCCCGTGTGCCCCTTACGGAGATGTTTTATTATGGAAGGGGGAAAGGTTTTCATGAGACGGTATTTTTCCAGAACAGCCAGGGCCTCGGCAAAGGTCGTGGGGTCCGGGACGGTGGGACCGGAGGCGATCACGTCGAGGGGGTCGCCGATGACATCGGAAAGAATCAGGGTGAGAAGGGTCGCCGGTGACACCCTGGCGGCCAATTGCCCCCCCTTGATTTTGGAGATATGTTTACGAATGCAGTTGATCTCCGAGATGGAGGCCCCGCAGGAGAGGAGGAGCTCCGTCGCCTTTTGAACATCGGTCAGGCAGATGGCGCCTTCGTAGGCGTCAAGAAGGGCGGAACCGCCGCCGGAGAGAAGACAGAGAACCAGGTCGTCTTTTCCCGCCCCGGTAAGGAGATCCAAAATCTTCTCCGTTCCTTCGATCCCCCTTGCATCAGGGACGGGATGGCTCGCCTCGATCACCTGAACCGTTTTCAAAGGCAGGTCATGGCCATCCTTGACGATAACCAATCCTTCATCAAGCCGCTCCCCGAGGACCTCCTCCACCCCCTGCGCCATGGCCACCGACCCCTTTCCAGCGCCGATCACGAAGATCCGTCCAAAATGGTCGAGGTCGTACCGTCGGGAAGCGGCGTGAAGGGTCGAGCCCTTCCGTCTGAGACTTAGGCGGATCAGCTGAACCGGATCGACGGACGCCAGGGAAGCCGCAAAGATATCCTTTGCATCCCTGCGGAGTTCTTTCAGTGATTTCATGAGAAGGAACCTATTTCAATGTTTCAATGTACGCTTTAAGATCAGTCACCGCCTGCTCCTGCCCTGGGTCTCCCTGAAGGGCGGCCTGGATACAGTCCCGGATGGTATGCTCGTACGGTTTTTTCCCGACCAGGCTCTTGTCACCTCGCCCCATTTCGGTGTGGCAGGTATTACAGGATTTTCCGTTCGTCCCGAGAGTCGTGTCGGCGAAAAGCGTCTTGCCCCGAACGGCGTCTCCGGACGGCAGGGCGGAGCCGCTGCAACCGGCAAAACCGATGAGCGGCAGCATGAGCAGGAAGCACAATGCAAGCAATCTATTTCCCATGAGTTCATCCTCCTTCCGCATACGGAACATTTTTCATAAATCATCCTTAACTATGCGATTTTAAAGATAAATATCAGAACCGTCCCGGGCAAACCGGGACGCTACGTTTTGTGCCCCTTTGAGCCTTTGCCCCTTTGTCCCCGTGTTCCCCGTGTTCCCCGTGGTCAAATGCTTTTCGATTTTGACTTTGGGTTGTTTAGCCTTTCTCCATGCGCTTCGTGGTCTCCGTGGTGAAAGCTTTGCGCTTTTGACTGTTCCATGTTCTGCTTTTCTCTGTGTGCTGGTGAATTGCTTTGGTCAGTAACGCCCCGCAAAATAATCCTCCAGGATCACCCCATGGTCAAAGGCCAGTCCCAACGGCAGAGTCTTCCTCGTAAAGATCCCCACCTCTTTGGCATCATCTGCGGCCTTCGGTATTCCCTCGGCCTTCGCCAGAAAGACCGTGGAGATGTTGTGCTGCCGGGCATCCCGGGACGGATCAGAGTAGGAATGGAACTGCCGAATCAGGGTCACCACAAGTCCGGTTTCCTCCTTCG
>CAYQVN010000091.1:0-8049 GCA_964420895.1 uncultured Nitrospirota bacterium
CCGGAGATCGTGGCCGGTGGGATCGTCGGGGCAATTTTGACCCTGGCCGTAGCGGGGACGTTGGATCTCTTCTTTCCCGAGGTCGGCGGGGGGTGGTCTGTGACAATCCGGGAAAGCGTCCTTACCCACCTCGGGCATCCCTGGGAAGAAAACTTCCTGGTTCGGCTGGCCTTCGGTGTCACGGCCTTTGCATTGATGGCGGCCGTCGGCGCCCTCCTGGGCGCCTTCTTCTCTCTCCTGCTCACGGGATTCTTCCGGAAGTTCCTCCAACTCCTTCAGTGCCGTGATCCAAACTGAAACCTCCCGACTGCTATTCTCCGTGAATCATCGGCACGAACCGGACGGGCAGGAGTTCCTTCTTTGTAAGCCTCCCCTCCTCCTTAGTGTAGAGGATCAAGGTCTGAAGAAACCTCACAGACCCCACGGGAAGGCAGAGCCTTCCTCCCTCCTTCAACTGATCGATCAAGGCCGGCGGGACCTTCTCCGGCGCCGCCGTGACGATGATTGCATCGAAGGGGGCCTCCTCCGGCCAGCCAAGGTATCCATCGCCGATCCGGACGGAGATATTTCCATACCCCATTTTCTTCAGCAGTTTCTTCGCCGCCTTCCCCAATTTCGGGATGATCTCGATGGTATAGACCTTTTCTACGATCTCCGCCAGGACGGCTGCCTGGTAGCCGGACCCGGTTCCCACCTCCAGGACCCGGTCCGTCTTTTTGAGTTTCAGGGCTTCCGTCATGAAGGCGACGATGTAAGGCTGGGAGATGGTCTGCCCCTGCCCGATCGGGAGAGGACCGTCGGTGTAAGCCAGTTTGCGATAGATCCTGGGGACGAAGAGATGCCTTGGCACCCTGGACATGGCGGCCAGAACTTCAGGATCCCGGATCCCCCGCCCCCGGATCTGCTCTTCCACCATCCGGAACCGGGTTTGCCGGAAGGCGCCATCCCCCGCTATTCCCTTTTCATGGGGAAGCCCCATGGCGGGAATAGAGTATTGTGGAAGCACCCAGAAGCATATCAGAAAGAGGAAGATCCCTGCCCTGTTCCTTTTCATCTTTCACCTCCGGATCATTACCGGGTTCACCTGCGATCTTTCCCGAAGCCTCCTCCGCCGGGCGTCTCAATCCGGATTGAATCCCCTGCCCTGAGACGGAGGACCTTCCTGTGGGGCAGCACCTCCTCCTTCCCATCGGCATGGCGCAACCGGTTGACTCCCGGTCGGCCCGGCTCGCCCCCGTCCATGCCGTAGGGAGGCACGTTCCTCCGCTCCGAGAGGATAGAGAGGGTCGCCGGTTTTAGAAACTCGATTTCCCGGATCACACCTTCCCCGCCGGGCCAGCGTCCCCTCCCCCCGGAGCCCTCCCGAAGGGTAAAGGCACGAAGCCGGACACCGGGGTGCCGTACTTCGAGAATCTCCGGATCGGTAATTCGGGTATTGGTCATATGAACCTGGACCCCTGAGGCGCCGGGGCAACCGTCGAGGGCGCCCGATCCACCGGCAATGGTCTCATAATAGGGGGACTCCCTTTCCACCTCGAAGAGGAGATTGTTCATCGTTCCCTGGGAGGCGCCTGCCACCCCGAGGGCCCCGAGGAGGAGATCAACGATCCGCTGGGAGGTTTCCACGTTCCCCGTCGCCACAGGCGCCGGGAAGGAAGGATGAAGGATGGACCCCTCCGGGACATGGAGGGTGATCGGCCTGAGGCAGCCGCTGTTTAAAGGGATGTCGTCCCCGGTGAGGGCCCGGACCACGTAGAGGACGGCGGAATGGGTCACCGAGAGGGGGGTATTGAGATTGTCTTCACGATGCCAGGGACCGGTCCCGGTAAAATCGATGATCGCCTCCACCGTCGAGGGGGGTGTTTTCCCTCCCTTGATCTCGATCTTCACCCGAAGGAGTGTGCCATCGTCCAGACGATCTTCGAAGGAGGTGATGAAAGGATCCTTTTTGGCGAGGAATTTTGCCAGGGCCTGTTGAACGGAGAACTCGGCATTGTCCTGAATGAAAGCCATATAGAGACGTACCATCTCCCACCCGTAGCGGTCGATCATCCGCGTAAGTTCACTGATCCCCTTGTGACAGGCGGCGATCTGCGCTTTGAGATCGAAGAGCCGCTCCTTGAGGTTCCGTACGGGATAGGGAGCCTCCGACAAGAGTAGCATCAGTTCGGCATCCCGGAAGCGACCGTCCCGCACCAGCAGGAAGTCATCGATCAGGACCCCCTCTTCACTCAGGTCCCGGGCCTCTGCAGGCATGGAACCGGGGGTGATCCCGCCGATGTCGGCATGGTGTCCACGGACGGCTGTAAAAAATCGAAGTCCCCCTTCCGGGGAAAAGACCGGGCAGACCACCGTCGTATCGGGGAGGTGGGAGCCCCCCTTGTAGGGATTGTTCGTCAGGTAGAGATCTCCCGCCTTCATCCTCTCCTTCCGGTCGGCAAGGACGGCCTTGACGGTATCTCCCATGGAGCCGAGGTGGACAGGGATGTGGGGAGCGTTGGCGATCAGCCCGCCTTCGGCATCAAAGACGGCACAGGAGAAGTCGAGCCGTTCCTTGATGTTGACGGAATGGGCCGTATTCCGGAGGGTATGTCCCATTTCTGTGGCCACCGACATGAAGAGGTTGTTGAAGACTTCCAGAAAGACGGGGTCGGGCTTCTCGGCCGTCTTCGTCACCTGCACCCTGTGTCGGGCAATCCTTTCGGCAACCACAACCCCACCGGGAAGGACCTCCGCCTGAAAGCCCGCCTCCACGAGGAAGGTCGTATGGGGATCAACGACAAAGGCGGGACCTTCAATCCGGGTCCCCTCGGATAGAGTTTCCCGGAGATAGACGGGGGCTTCGACGAACCCCTCCTCGCCATGAAGGGACTGGGAAAAGTCCGGCCCGGCATGTTTTTTACGGTCCCCCGGAAGGGCAGTCCGGGAAGGAAAGAAGTCCCGCTCCTCTTCCCCTTCCAGTCGAATATTGACCACTTCCAGGGCACCCGGATCGGGCGCAAAACCGAAGAGCCGTCCATAGCGTTCCTGGAAAGAGGCGACCGTCTCATCGAACTTCCCGTAGTGGACGGTGATGTAGTTCTCCGTTCCGGCCTGCCGCAGGTCGAGGCGCCGGTGGAAGGTATAGTCGGCCGCTCTGTTCCGCCCGGCAAAGAACTCCTGCTCCATCCCACGGAAGCGTTCTTCCAGTTCCCGGTGCAGACTCCGGTCATAGGGCTGAAGAAGGGTGTTCTCCGCCCCTTTCACCGGACGGGCAAGGCCGATGCCATAGGCGGACATGAGACTGCTCAGGGGATGAAAGACCACCCGGTCGATTTCAAGAAGGGAGGCGACCTTGCAGGCGTGCTGCCCTCCGGCCCCGCCGAAACAGACGAGGGCATAGTCGCGCACATCCACCCCCCGGGAAACGGAGATCTCCTTGATGGCGAGGGCCATTTTCTCGTCGGCGATCCGGAGAAAGCCGAGGGCCGTCTCCTCCACTGTAAGGTCCCGGTGGAGTGCTTCGTTGATCTGCGCCGTCAATTCCCGGAAGGAGCGCTCGGCCTCCTCTATATCCGGTCCCGACTGCCGGTCGGCCCCGAAGGTCTTCGGGAAGGTTTCCATGACGACCCGGCCCGTAATCAGATTGGCATCCGTCAAGGTGAGGGGACCGCCGAAACCGTAACAGGTGGGCCCGGGATCGGCGCCCGCCGACTCGGGTCCGACCCGCATCTTCTGTCCGTCGAACCAGAGGATTGACCCCCCGCCGGAGGCAACCGTCATGATGTTGAGCATCTCCGTTGCAAGCTCCACGCCACCGATAGTGGTCTCATCGATTCGTTCATATTCGCCGTCAAAGCGGGAGACGTCCGTCGAGGTGCCGCCCATATCGAAACCGATCACACCGCGAGCCTCTACCTGCCGGGTCACTTCGGCCACGGCGACCACCCCCCCGGCAGGTCCGGACAGAAGGGCATCCTTTCCCCGGAAGTGATCGGGGGAAACCAGTCCGCCCGAGCTGATCATGAATTCGATAGGGATCTCGCCGGTGGCCTTCCGGATCTCCAAAAGATGTCGGTCGATGACGGGGCTGAGATAGGCATCCACCACCGTACTCTGCCCCCGGCCGACGATCTTGATCCGGTTCATCGTATCGTGGGAGAGATAGACATTCGAAAATCCCGCCTGGCGCAGGGAAGCACCGACCGCTTTTTCATGGACGGGGTTCCGCCAGGCATGGAGCAAAACCACGGCCACGGCATCGACGTCCGCTTCTTTCAACCGGGCAATTGTCCGGGCAAGGGTCTCCCGGCAGAGAGGCGCCTCCACCTCCCCTGCGGCATTGATCCGCTCCGGCACTTCGAAGACGGCATCGTAGAGGACCCCCGGTTTATGAATGCAGAGACTGAAGATCGCAGGCCGGCTCTGGTTACCAATTGCGAGCAGATCAGAGAACCCCTCCGTGATCAGCAGGGCCACCCGTCCCCCCTTTCTTTCCAGCAGGGCATTGGTGGCCACCGTCGTCCCGAAACGGATCCCTTCGATCCTGTCGACAGGGAGGGGATCCAACGATCTCAGGCCGAGTATCCGGCGAATCCCCTCAATCGACGCCGACGGATATTCCGGCGATAAAGAGAGGAGTTTCGTTACCTGCAATTCCCCGGCGGGGCTCCGTCCGATCACATCGGTAAAGGTCCCCCCCTGATCGACGGCAAATCTCCATTTCGAAGCCTGATCACTCTGCGGCTTTTCTTTATTCAAATCCTATCCCTTTTTCTGTAATATCGTTGTCACCCAATATTCTAATGACTTTCTGCCACAACAACAAGTTTGGAATAGACCGGGGAAAAGATATTCTCATTATTGATAATATGGGTGAGAAACAGAGCAATAATGTCTCATTTATGTATCTCTTAACATTCTTGTCACAAAAAAGTAACCCCTTGAATTTTATAATATATCTTCTGAAAAAACCCCAATAAATGGGCCACCTTAACCCATTGCAGGAAATGGCCGTAAGGGATGTTTTTTGACTCTGATGAATTTTTTCTGAAGTAACCCGTATAGTTATGGAAAACATGAAGGCAACACAAAAGTTTGGCACGTTTTTTGCGGATACAGATTCGTATTACACAAGGCATCAATAAATGACAATAAAGCAAAAATAAATTATTGACGGAAAAAGATTTGATGATATTATATAGACTGTTTTCGCCTTTGTCACGAGGGCAGAAACAACAATCCCAAACCACATCATTCAAGGGGGCTTTTTATGAACCAGACGGTTTTTAGAGGATTACTTTCTATTTTCGTTGCGGGCATTCTTATTGCCGGAACAGGACCTACGATTGCAGAAGGGGCCTGCGGCGCCGCTGCCTCTTCCTGCAAGAACTGTCACGAAATCAAAGGGGAAAAGAAAGTCAACACCGAGGGCGCTTGGCACAAGGAACACGAATTTGCCGATTTCTGCGTCTTCTGTCATGGCGGCACTACAACGGAAACGTCCAAGGAGGGAGCCCACAAAGGGATCATCAAGCCCCTTGAGAATCTGGAAAAAAGCTGCTCCGCCTGCCATCCCGACGATTATAAGAAGCGGGCCAAGAAATACGAAGGCGCAGCCAAATAGCAACAGCATGTTGAGCGCTGTCGAAGGAGCATTTCTCATGGGAAACGACTGCTCAACGCATCCACAGGGACAACAGGAGAATCGACCTGTTCCCTCATCAGATTCACCTCAGAAGTTGGAAGGTATGCCCCGCAGAAATTGCAAGCAACCACCGTTCATTGAGGAAACAATATTATTTTCGAGAAGGGGCATACTCCGCATTGCCACGCTCTTCGGTGTCCTCTTCTCTCTGGTGGGAATGACCAGGATGGTGCAGGCTTTTCTGACTGCTCCCTGCACAGAGAAAAGACCGCAGCGTTTTCCCGTCGGTCATTGGGATGATTTTCGACAGGATCAAGTGATCGAAAAATCCGGGATCTACCTGATACACGATGAAGAAGGTCTCTTTGCGCTGAAGGGGGAATGTTCCCACCTCGGCTGCAGGGTCCGATGGAATGCGTCGGGCAACCTCTTTGAATGTCCCTGTCACGGGAGCCGATTCAGCAAGAATGGGCACTATCTCTCCGGTCCCGCTCGAAAACCCCTGCATGGGGTCCATTTAATGATCAACGATCAAAATGAAATCATAGCCGATCTATCGAAAGAAAGTCCTGTTGGAAGCCGACTCAAAATGGACAGATCCGCTTTGAGGATGTAGTCTATGTCCCTGTCGTATCCCTTCCTTCCCAAGGAGTAAACAACCCATCGCTCACAGGAGGTGCCAATGGCTTGGGTCAAGTCGCTCAAATCACACTATGACAAGGTCTTCGTCGAGGAATGGCCGGCTTATACCAGCGGGATCCTGTTGGGATTTCTGATCGTTCTGGTCTTTGCCTGGGGTCGAACCTGGGGCGTTCAAGGGGGACTGGCCAACTGGGGGGACTGGTTCAACAACTTCATCGGACTGAGCAAACCACTTGGAATCAATACACCGCCCGAATCGCCCCTGCGCAATTCCACGTCGATCATGGCCATCGGCCTGCTCCTCGGCTCCTTTGCGGCGGCCCTGATGTCAAAACAGTTTTCCATCCGCATTCCGCCGTTACTGGAAATGGTCAAGGGAGTGGTCGGGGGAACACTGATGGGAGTCGGCGCTACAATGTCGATGGGATGCAATGTGGGAGGCTTCATTTCACCGGTCACCGCCTTCAACTTCTCCGGTTGGGGGATGGCCCTCGGCATGATCATCGGCGCCGGGATCGGCGTCAAGATCCTCTGGTGGGAGATGGAACACATCACCTGGGGCCGGAAAAACCTTCAGAGTTATTCCGGTTCGAACAAGGGGACCTTCAAACCCTTGTTCGGCATTCTTGTTTATGCCGCCTGTATCTACTGGGGCGCAAAATATCTCACCGGTGAGGAGGAGGGTCTGAAATTCCTCGGCGGCGTCTTGTTGATCGGCCTGTCCTTCGGTGTAGTTCTCCACCGTTCCCGATTCTGTTTCGCCCGGGTCTTCCGGGACCCCCTGATGACGGGCGACGGCTCCATGACCAAGGCGGCCATCCTCATGCTCCTCATCGGCATCCTCGGAAATTCCCTGTTGATCTACAACGGTTCTCATTCCTACTACGATGCCTTGACTCCCGTCTTCTGGACCGGCTCCCTGCTGGGAGGAATCGTCTTCGGGATCGGCATGATCGCCGCCGGCGGCTGTGCCAGCGGGTCATTGTGGCGGGCCGCTGAGGGGCATATCAAACTCTGGATCGCCGTTTTCTTTTTTGCCTGGACCAGTTCCTGGTGGAAGGCCCTCCTTGTCAAATGGGACGTTCTTCAGCTCCACATGGATATGAGTAAACCGGGAACCTACATGACCAAGCTCGGTTCCCAGTTCTACATGCCGCGAGAACTCCACGGATGGTTCTGGACCCTGGCAATCTCCCTGGGTCTGCTGGCTCTCTGGTTTCTCCTGGTCGTCTACAATGAAGCCACGGAGCGCTTTACTGTCGTCAAATAGAAAAACCTAATTTTGAGGGGATGATGAAAGGAGGTGATGTGGCAAACCTTGACGGATTCACATGAAGTTCGTCTGCTGGAGAAAAACTTTTTTCCCTGACCCAAACCACTTTGAACGGGGGTATGCCATGAAACGCTTATTCATTATTTCCATGTTTGTGACCCTTGCTGTCGGCGGATATCTCGCCTTCACAACGGTCGATTCCAAAACCGATGTAGTTGTCGCCAAAACCGCCTTGAAAACTTATTCCGGAACCGCCTACGTGGCGGGGATGGGGGGGCACTACGCCTCGGCCGAAATCACCGTCGATCCCAACGATGCGGAACACCCGATCAAGGTCAACAACCTGGATCGAGTTGTCGTCGGTGATCATGTCACCCATCCGATCCATGATGCCCGGATCGATGTGAACGACCGGAACATCACCTTCTGGTCGACCTACAAGCTCGATCCCGACGGCAATCTCCACACCGGCAAATCAAACCTGAAGACCGGCGAAGTCCTCAAGGAC
>CAYQVN010000092.1:0-3691 GCA_964420895.1 uncultured Nitrospirota bacterium
CTGCAGGGAACAAAGCGGACCCGGTTCTTGGAATGGGTGACAATCTCCGAAAGCAGTGTTATCGTCCGCTCGATCTCCTCTTCCGTGGTCTCCCGGCCGAGGGAGAAGCGGAGGGAGCAGTGCGCCTCCTCGGGGGAAAGGCCCATGGCTGTCAGGGCATGGGAGGGGTCCGGTGAACCGGATCGGCAGGCCGATCCCGAGGAGAGGGCCACTCCTTCCTGATCCAGCGCCAGGACCACCGATTCACCTCGCATTCCCGGCAGGGTGACATTCAAGGTGTTGGGGACCCGTTTTCTCCGGTGACCGTTGACCTTCCCCCCGGGAATGAGGGTAAGGATCTCCTCTTCCAGACGATCCCTCAATCCTGCGACCCGCACCATCTCGGAAAGTCTTGTGACGGCTTCTTCCGCCGCACGACCGAGGCCGACAATCCCGATCAGGTTTTCCGTTCCGGCACGAAGCCCCAGTTCCTGGCCTCCGCCCGTGATGATCGGATCAAGGGCAACGCCCTTCCGATGATAAAGGACACCAATCCCTTTCGGTCCGTGAAACTTGTGTCCCGAAAGACTAAGCAGATCGGCGCCGATCTCCTCCACATCGACGGCCACCTTCCCCACGGCCTGAACGGCATCGGTATGAAAGGGGATCCCCACATCCCGGGTGATCCTTGCCAGTTCCCGGATCGGTTGCAGGACCCCTGTTTCATTGTTGGCGGACATGACGCTGACGAGGAAGGTCTTCGGGGTGATTGCTTTTTTCAGATCGTCGGGGTCGACCCTGCCCGTTCCGTCCACCGGTAGATAGGTCACGTCAAAACCTTTTTCTTCCAGACGGCGGCAGGTCTTGAGGACCGAGGGGTGCTCGATTGCGGTGGTGATGAGGTGATTCTTCCCGTTTTGTTGAGCAATGGCGATTCCCCGGAGGGCAAGATTGTTCGCCTCCGATCCGCCGCCCGTAAAGATGATCCTCCGGGCCGTGCAGTTAAGCAGTTTCGCCACCGATCTTCGAGCCGACTCCACCGCAAAGCGGGCCTCTTTCCCTTCCCGGTAGATCCCGGAGGGATTCCCGAAGGTCTCCTTCAGCGATTCTTCCATCACGACCCGGACCTCCGGAGCGAGGGGCGTGGTGGCATTGTGGTCGAGGTAGATCCGTTCTCTTTTGGTCGGTAGGGGAGCTTCTGTCTTTGCCGTTTTTTCGTATTCCCCGGAGGAGACGATGACCTTCTCTCCCTCCTCTTTAATCTTCTCCATCTCGCAGAGGAGTGCCTTGTAGACGGGGAATCCCGAGATCGGATCATAATGTTTCAGATCCGTCAGGTCGTTGATGTTGCACTTCCGCCAGGCCTCGGGTCCAACGGGGCCGCCGCCGCCCATGTTGGCATCGACGGACCCCCGGACGATATCGTCCGTTACCAGGGCTCGGAGGGTAACGGCGCCCCGGGCCGTCCGGATGCGGACCCGGTCTCCATCGTTGATCCCCCGTTCGACAGCATCATGGCGATTGACCGTCACCGTCGGTTCGGGTCGTTCCCGGATCAGTTCTGGAATACCGTGATGCTGGGAACGAAAATCGGTGACCACCCGGGCGCCCGAATTAAAGACGAGGGGAAACTGTTCCGCCAGGTCGGGCCGTCCGAGGGGACCTTCCTCCGGTTCCCGGTAAACGGGCAGGGGGGCGTAGCCGTGTTCCTCCAGGATCGTCGAGGCGATCTCGAATTTTCCTGTTGGCGTGTCAAAACCGGGCCGCCCGTCGGGACGGAGGAGCCCCTTTTCCCACTTCTTGTACTGCATCATCGAAGAATCCACCTGCACCGTCCCGCCGGCTTTGCGGACCTCCTCCGGCGTGAAGCCCGACCCCTTGAGCACATGGGCGAGAAGGGCCTCCTCGTCCTGGGGATAGAGCTCGCCGTAGCCGAGGCGGCGGGCAAGTTCGGCAAGGATGAAGAAGTCGTTCCGCGCCTCGCCCACCGGTGGAATGGTCTGCTCCCGGATCCGGAAGATCGGGCCGTAGGTCATGTACGACTCGATCTCGTACATCGTTGTCGCCGGGAGAACCAGATCGGCATAGGCGGCGTCAGCTGTGAACTGCCGGTCGATGGTGACGAGGAAGTCGAGGGCCGATAAGGTCTTCCGCCAGACCGCTGGTTCCGGCCAGGCCGTGATCAGCGAGGCGCCGAGGATGATCAGGGAGCGGATCGGGTAGGGGCGTCCTTCCAGTACCGCCTCGGGCAGGGCGATGGCGTGAGACTCGCCCCGGTATGCGGTGTAGATGGGAAACCGGTCGGTCCCCAGGGCCTTTTTCGGGTCCGGGTTCGGGATGTGGCCTTCCCGGTTGAGAGGAAAGAGATTCTCCTTCATCGTAAAACAGCGACCGCCTGGGACATCGAGCTGCCCTGCCAGGGCCCAGAGAACCTGGGTCGCCCGGATGGCCTGGACGCCGCTGTCGCTGTATTCGAGTCCGCTGTACATGACAGGCGCCGCTCCGTTGGCTCCAGCGATTTCCCGGGCCAGGGAACGGACCGTCTCCGCAGGGATGCCGGTGATTCGCTCCACCTCGCCGGGCCTGAAGTGCTGTACATAACTGGCGAAGTCTTCGAAACCGTGTGTCCAACTCCGTACAAAGGGCTCGTCATAAAGTTCCTCTTCGATCAGGACAAAGCAGAGTCCCAGGGCCAGGGCGCCGTCGGTGCCGGGCCGGATGGGAATCCATTCGGCACCGGGAAGTTTGGCCGTCATGGTCTTGCGGGGATCGATGACGATGACCTTGGCTCCCTTCTCATGGGCGGCGACGATCCGGTTGAGATCGAGGGGAGGGCAGTCCGTCGCGGGGTTGGCGCCCCAGACGACGACAAGCCGGGCATTTTCGATATCGGAGAACATGTTGATCATCATCCCGCCCATGGTGACATGGGGGGCGATCATGGCGAAGGCGACATAACAGAGAGCCCCCACGCCGAGGGTGTTGGGGGAGCCGAAGGGGAAGAGGACGCTCGATGCCGACGAGACGGCCACGCCCTTGGGTTGGAAGATGTCACAGAGGGCAAGCTCAAAACTCCCCCGGCCCGTGTAGATGGCTGTTGCCTCGGGACCCGATTCCGATTTGATCCGCTGCAACTGTTCCACGATGATCTCAAAGGCATTGTCCCAGGTGATCCGCTCGAAGTCGTAGGTTCCCTTTGCGCCCTTTCGCCGCATCGGGTAGCGAAGACGGTCTTTCGAATAGACGATCTCCCGGGAATGTTCCCCTAACTTGCAGGTCATGCCGAGGGGCGAGGCCGGGTCGGGACGGACGGTCTCGATCCTTCCCGTCTCATCGTAGGTGACGATCACCCAGCATCCGGCGGGGCAGATCCCGCAGATTCGGCGTGCTTCATTTGAGGATTGTCTTGCAGACATGGAAATCCTTCATGACTCAATGGATATTATATAGTGATGTCATAAACCTTCGGGGATGTCAACTCGGCAAAACTGGAGTTCCTCCAACTTTCAGGCATGGAAATCATGCAGTAATAACAGACCAAGGTCAAAAGCAAAACCTGTCTCTCGCCAAGAACGCAAAGGCCGCAAAGAAGAGAACAGGGGGCAGGGGGTCAAAGGCACAGATCTTTTTGGGGGATCTCCAGACGTCTTAGGGGTTTACCCCTCGAGTTGGATATGATATACCGATTCCGGGTGGAATGATTGATCCATCG
>CAYQVN010000092.1:3791-7970 GCA_964420895.1 uncultured Nitrospirota bacterium
TCGAGAGAACCTAAAAGATTACAACCCTTTTTGATCAGGAGAAAAGAGATGACGCAGAAACCGGCTCCCAGGGAGGATGCTTTGACGCAACAACTCTTGCAGGGCGCAGTAAAGGTGATTCTCGAATCGGAAGATTATGATGCCTTGCAGTCATGGCTGGAGGTGAAGATTCCTCCCTTTCTCCTTGCCTCAGGTACCGTCCCTGATGCGGAGGCATTGCCCCTTCTTGACAGTACGGTGATTCGGGGGATGTCGGTTCAAGCCGCCCGGGAGATCTGGAATGTGACGCCCCTCCCGGGAAATGATTACCGGCCTTCCCCCCTGCGGGAACCGGGTCGGAACGACCGCTGCCCCTGTGGTTCCGGAAAAAAGTATAAACGGTGCTGCGGCTCCCTTGGTTTTGATCAGCTCCCTCCCATTGCCCCGGAGTTGATCTGGATGCTCCTCCTGGAGGCGCTGCCCAAACAGAAGGTCCGTGAACTTATTGTCGCGGGGAAGGCACCGATGGAACCCCTCCTCGGATTGGCGGAGGAGTACTGGGAAGAGGGAAAACCGAAGAAGGCGGTGGCCCTGCTGGAACCTCTCTTTGCCGGCGAATTGAAGCGCCATAATGAACTCCATGGCGCTGCGCTGACCCTCCTCTTCAACCTTTATGAGGATCTGGGGTACTGGAGAAAGAAGGAAAAACTCATCAACAGGGTCGTTGAGGAGGCGCCCCCCTCTCCCCTCCGAGCCGAGGCCTTTGAGCGACTGGCCACAATACGAATGGACAAGGGGGATGGTGCAGGCGCCTGGAAGGCCTTCGAAGCGGCCCGTGCCGACGCCCCCGACAGTCCCGGTGTCGCTCTCCTGGAAGTCCATCTTCTCATTGCGGAGAACCGACTCGATCATGCCGCTGAAAGGGCTCGTTTCCTGGCACGCCGTCTGGTCAAGCAAGGTTATGATGAAGAGGCCCCCTTTGTCGGCTTCCTGGAGAAGGTGGCCGAGGACCCGGCGGGGGCGATGGCCGACTTTATCGAGTACGAAGACGGGGCGTCTGGGGAGTGGCTCCATCTCTGGTTGAAAGGCGTCATGGGACGGCCGGTTCCCCGATATGGTCTTTCCGGGGACGAACTCGATGATGCACCGGGTGCCGGAAGCACCGATTCGGTAGAACGGCAGTTGCGGGGGATGGGGGTCCCCCGGAGCCAACGCGCTTCCCTCTCCGGTGAACTCTTCCCGGAATATATTTCTGCAGGGGACAGCTTCGATGGAGAGGAACAGAAAGAAGGTCCGGCCGGTTTCTTTTTGATGCCCCCGACGGCGGTTCGCGATCTGGAAGAGGAGTGGGAAGAGGTCTTTCCCTGTGAGAAACCTTTTTCTATCAATTACCTCCCTTTTGATGATGGCGATGTCTGGGATCCTGAGGAGGAAGAGGACTGGACAACCTTTTTGGAGGAACATCCTGAGGCCTTTGACAGCCTCGACATACTCGATGATCTTGCCACGGCTGTTGTGGTCCATCCCGAGGGAGAGACCCCCTGGATGGATGAATTTTTTTTAGAGCCGATCCTTTATCGGGGGAAGGCCATCATTGATCAGGCCCTGTCCGGGAAGGAAGATGTAGTCCTGGAATGGGGCTTTATCGAAAACCGGCCTCCTTTACGGTTGTTGACCCGCCTGATCACACTTTGTAACCGTCGGGGAGAATACGGGGAGGCCCTCCGGTTGGCGGAATGGATGCTTCGATTAAATCCCAACGACAATCATGGTTTCCGTGAACTGGTGATCAACCAATACCTGATCTCCGGGGAGGATGAGAAGGCCCTGGACCTGGCGGACCGTTACCCCGAGGATGGTTCCTGTGGGATTCTTTACGGAAAGGTCCTCGCACTTTACCGGACGGGGCAGATAGAGGAGGCGGAGGAGGTCTTCCATGTTGCGGCAAGAACTTTTCCCAAGGTTGTACGCTATCTAACGGCTGCCCGGATCAGAAAACCGAAGGTGGATCTGAACCGGGTGACTCTCGGTGGCGACGACCAGGCCTGGATCTACCGGGAGGAGATGCGTAAGGTCTGGAAGGAATCACCGGGCGTGTTCAAATGGCTGAAGGGGATTTCCACCGGAAGCCGCCATCAAAAAGAGGCGTCTCGGGGCAAAGGGGAATAAAGTACGAAGGCCGGATGCGTTGCTTTTGTTTGTCTGCTTCCGGGATTTGATTTCATCTTTTTGACCCACTTCCCGGAGAGAATCAGGAGCGTTTGCCCTGGGCAGGTTTCCTCGGCGGTCGCCCTCTTTTGTGGTGGGGTCGTCCTTTGGAATGTGAAGATTTCGATCCTCTTTTTACAGGAGAGTGTCTTCGATGCTTCCGTGCCGGGACGGCCTGGTACTCCTTGACCATGAGTTCTTCGTCCGGCATTTCCGTGGGAATCTTGTTCCCGATAAGGCTTTCAATCTCTTCCAGTGAAAAGACGTATCGTTCACAGGCGAGGCTGATCGCCTTGCCGGTGGCGCCGGCCCGGGCCGTTCTCCCGATTCGGTGAACATAGTCCTCCGCATCCTGGGGCAGGTCATAGTTGATGACGTGGGTGACGCCTTCAATGTGCAGCCCTCTCGATGCAACATCGGTGGCGACGAGGATCGGCAGGGTCCCTTCCTTAAAGGATTTCAGGATCTTCTCCCGTTTGATCTGCGGGATGTCCCCCGTGATGGCTCGAGTTTTGTGCCCATTGGCATTCAGAAGGCGGGTGACCCGGTCCGCCACAACCTTGGTGTTGACAAAGAGGAGTACCCGCTCCCCCCCCTCCCGTTTCAGCAGTCCCAGCAGGAGAGGGGGTTTCTCCTCCATCCCCGTATGATAGAGGACCTGCTCCACCTTGTCTGCGGTGATCTTCTCGTCTGAAACAGAGAGCTTTACGGGGAGGTTCATATGTTCGTAGCCGAGTTCCATCACCCGGTAGGAGAGGGTGGCGGAAAAGAGCATCGATTGCCGCTTCGTGTAGTGAGGGAGCCTCCGCATCATATAGCGGAGATCCTTGATGAAACCCATGTCAAACATCCGGTCGGCCTCGTCAACAACGACGATTTCCACTCCTTTCAGATTAAAAACCCGCTGTTTGTAGTAGTCGATGAGCCGGCCCGGTGTTCCTACAAGAATATCAACACCAAGTTTGAGCCGTTCCCGTTGTTTCTGGTAGTCGACGCCGCCGTAAACGGCGAGCATGGAAAAATCGGTCCCCTGTCCGAGCAGTTTCGCTTCTTCGTAGATCTGGACAGCCAGTTCCCGGGTAGGGGCGACGATGAAGGCCCGCGGAGAGGAACCGGTCCGTTTCTCTGGTTTGTTCTGAAGAAGTCGGGTCAGGATCGTGATGAGAAAGGCGGCGGTCTTGCCGGTGCCCGTCTGGGCCTTTGCGGCCACATCCCGTCCTTCAAGGGCAAGTGGAAAGACCTTGGCCTGGATCGGGGTGCAATGAGCAAAACCGGCTGCCTCAATTCCCTGAAGGACCTGTTCCGGGAGATTGAGGGAAGAAAAGGAGAGATCGGTATTTTGCATGAATGGGTATCCTTAATAGGTTGCAGAAACAAACAGACCGATTTATAGTACGTTAACGTGTTGATGTCAAGGTGAGATCGGTCTTTCCGAATCCCAGCGAAGGATTTAGAGTGTCATGAAGCTGCTTTCCGACGGGAAATGTTTTGTCTGCGGTCCAGAGAACCCTCAGGGGCTGCAAGTGACTTTTGAGGTGGATCACCAAGCGAAGACGATCGAGGCACACCATTGTTTTTCCGAGGTCTATCAAGGGTATGCGGGGATTGTCCATGGCGGGGTGCTGTCCCTGATTCTCGATGAGGCGATGGTCAAACTGGCTTATGAACTGGGTCTGCCTTCGGTGACCGGGGAGATTACCGTCCGTTTCCCGGCCCCCCTTGCAACAAAGGAAGAGGTCACGATCATCGGTCGGATCTTTCGGGAGGACCGCCGGATTCTCCTGGCGGAGGCCCATGCCGAGAATGAAGACGGCACCGTTGTCGCCGAGGCCCATGGCCGGCTCTTCCGGCAGAAAGAGAGACCCACCGGGGGGGAGGCACTAAGGCAAAATCAGAAGCAATGACCACGGGGAACACGGAGAAAAGCGAAACAACACAAAGTCAAAAGCGAAAAGCATTCACCACGGGGAACACGGGGGGCACGGGGAAAAG
>CAYQVN010000093.1:0-4723 GCA_964420895.1 uncultured Nitrospirota bacterium
TGGCGGTCTTGGCGTTCTCCGCGAGAGTCCGGTTTCAGGTTTTCTCTGTGTGCTCTGCGGTGAATGCTTCTCGATTCTGCTTGTTCCATGTTTAGCTTTTCTCTGTGTCCTCCGTGAACTCCGTGGTTAATGCCTTTCGCTTTTGATCATGCTTTTGATCATGCCTTTGCCCCTGTGCCCCTTGCCTTTCACTGCATCGTTACAGAGACGGACCGATCTTATCGGATGCATCCTCTTCCGTCAAGGCAGAAAACCGATTGTCTCCCCCATTCGGGTCCGGTCACCTTCTACGGGCGACAACCGGACACGCTCCTTTTCAAAAAGGAGAATGACTGTCGAACCGAGTTCGAAACAACCGACCTCCTCCCCTTTCTCCAGGAAGATCTCCCGCTTGTAGGAGCGGGAGTAAGGACCTTGGCGGGAGAACCTTCTATGGACATCATCAAAGCGTACACGGATCTTGCCGACATTGGTCGCCCCCACCAGGACCATGGCCATGTTGCCGACAGCAGTCCGGATATGGAGAATCAGGCGTTCATTGAGGAGGAAAAGGTTTTCGATCCGGAGGAGGGAAAAACGGTTCACCGGAAAGAGCCGGCCCGGCAAATAATAGAGGGACTCTACCGTCCCTGACAGGGGCATGTGAATCCGATGATAATCTGCGGGGGAGAGATAAATAGTGCAGGCGCTCCCGCCCAGAAATCGGGAGGCCTGTCGGGAATCCCCCAACAGATCCCGAATAGAGTAATGCCATCCCTTGGCCTGCAACAGGGTCCCGTCGGTGATCTTTTCCACCCGGACGAGGGCTCCATCCACGGGTGAGACAACGCTTTTGGGATCCCGATCGACAGGACGAGCACCCGGTTTCAGCGCCCGGGTAAAGAAGGCCTGAAGAGTATAATACTTCGACAGTGGAGATTCCGCCTCGGTCCGATTGACACGAAACAGGAATGCATAGGTACGAAGAATCAGGTAATTCAGGGGGAAAGGAAGTGGAATCGATGCCACAATTCCGGTTAGTCGGGAAAGCAGATTCGTCGGAAGTACCCGCAACAAAGCAAGAAGAAATCGATCCAACGTTCCCACCGGATACCGTTTGAGACAAGAAACGCTACAGGAAGAGCCAAGCCTGTTTCTGCAGGAGAATGAGGGACGCTTGAGCGAAAAATTCTACGCCTTTTTCCGCCCGACGCCCTTCTCCATGACCTTCTTGAGGATTCCCCCCTTCTTCTTTCCGGAGTCTTCCTCGACAGGCTGGACCGGCTCACTCACCGGACGGTCCAGGTATTCGATCATCGCCATCACCGCCCCGTCGCCGGAGCGATTCCGCGTACGGACGATTCGGGTATAACCACCGTTTCGCTCCTGAAAACGCGGCGCCAGATCATCAAAGAGCTTCTTGACCAGGTCGCGGTCCCGGAGTAGGTCAAAGGCCTTACGCCGGGCAGGTATGCTTGCTTTTTTCCCGATGGTAATGAGTTTTTCCGCAACGCGACGGAGTTCTTTCGCCTTGGCCAGGGTCGTCTCGATGGCTTCATAGCGGATCAGAGAGCTGGCCAGATTCTTCATGAGAGCCGCCCGGTGGCTTGAGGTACGATTGAGTTTTCTTCCTGAGATTCTGTGACGCATTGCGTTACCCTTTCAAACGTAGTTATTACGAGGCTTCCGCTTCCTTCTGATCATCCGGCTGCAACATCTCATCGTCCACCTTCATGCCAAGAGAAAGCCCCATCTCCGTCAGGAGTTCCTTGATTTCATTTAACGATTTGCGACCAAAATTCTTTGTGCGCAGCATTTCCGAATCGGTTTTCTGGACGAGTTCACCAATCGTCTTGATCTCAGCCTTCTTGAGACAGTTATAGGACCGGACGGAAAGTTCCAGCTCTTCCACACTTTTCTGCAGGAACTTCCGGAGTTCCTCATTCTTTTCGTCCTTGACCGGTTCCTCTTCCTCAACTTCCTCGTCGAAATTGATGAAGATCGTCATATAATCCTTGAGGATCTTTGCCGCATAAGCGGTGGCATCATCCGGTTTGATGGCGCCGTTCGTCCAGACCTCCAGAGTCAACTTGTCATAATCCGTGGCATGACCGACCCGGGCATTCTCAATGGTGAAATTGACCTTACGGACGGGACTGAAAACGGCATCAATGGGGATCACTCCTATCGTCTTATCCCGATCCATGTCCTCGGTGGCCGGCACATAGCCACGCCCCATGCGAACCTCCATCTCCATGTCCAGTACGGCATCTTTTTCCAAAGTCGCAATATGGTGTTGCGGATTAATAATCTCCAGGTCCGCATCGGTTTCAATATCTCCGGCTGTTACCGTCCCCTTGCCCTTGGCCTTAAGGTGAATCGTCTTGGGTTTCTCCGTATGCATCTTGAAACAGACCCCCTTCAGATTCAGAATGATCTCGGCCACATCTTCCATGACGCCGGTAATGGTGGAGAACTCGTGCAGAACCCCCTCAAATTTAACGGAGGTGATTGCCGCACCTTCAATGGAAGAGAGAAGAATCCGCCGTAAGGAATTTCCGATGGTCGTCCCAAACCCACGTTCAAAAGGCTGGGCATAAAACTTCCCATAAGTTTCCGTCATGGTGTCGAGTTCGAAATTTAAACGCTTGGGTCTTTGAAACCCAGTCAGCTTCATCGTCATTCAAACCCCTCCCTTTCGTTGAGAGTGGATAAATAAATTACTTGGAATAGAGTTCTACAATCAGCTGTTCCCGAACCGTCAAGGGGATTTCCTCCCGGCTGGGAAGGTGATGGATGACACCCTTCATTGCTTTCTTGTCGGCTTCAATCCACTGCGGCACTCCTCGCCGTTCCACCGCTGAGAAACAGGTTTTAATCCGCTCCATCTTATTGCTTTTCGGACGAATGGAAATGACATCACCGGGACGGACCTGCAGGGAAGGGATATTCACCTTTTTCCCGTTGAGATGAAAATGACCGTGACGGATAAAGTGTCTCGATTCAGCCCGAGAATCGGAAAAACAGAGACGAAAGACCACATTGTCAAGACGGGCTTCCAGGATCCGGAGAAGATTTTCCCCTGTGACCCCTTTCTTTCGATCCGCTTGATAAAAATAAGATCGGAACTGTTTTTCCAGGACACCGTAAATTCTTCGCAGCTTCTGTTTCTCCCGAAGCTGCACACCGTAATCGGACACTTTGGACCGTCGTTGTCCATGCTGTCCCGGTGCATAGCTTCTACGCTCCACACTGCATTTATCCTTGAAGCAGCGCTCCCCTTTTAAAAACAGTTTTTCCCCTTCTCTGCGGCACAGCCTGCAGACAGGTCCTTTATATCTTGCCAATGGGTACCTCCTGAAATTCTATGACGGCATCATTGCCGCCGGTAAAAATTTTATAACCAAGCCTGCAGCACTGGGGGCAATTACACCCGGCGCCGCTTCGGTGGACGACAGCCATTATGAGGAATGGGGGTGACATCCCGAATCAGCGTGATTTCCAGACCCGTCGCCTGGAGGGCTCGAATGGCCGACTCCCTGCCGATTCCCGGCCCCTTCACCAGAACTTCTACTTTGCGTACACCATGTTCCATCGCCTTTTTCGCTGCATCTTCCGCCGCCAGCTGTGCCGCAAAGGGAGTACTTTTCCGACTTCCCTTGAAGCCCTGTCCACCGGCGGTGGCCCAAGAGATCACATTCCCCGAGACATCGGAGATGGTGACAATCGTGTTGTTGAAGGATGCCTTGACGTGCGCTACCGCATTGAGAATATTTTTCTTCTCTTTCTTTTTGCGGCTGGTTTTCTTTTTCGGATCTGCCATGGTTTCTCCCGTAATCCTGTATTACTTCTTTGCTTTGGCTGCTTTTTTGCCCTTGATCGCCCGCCGGGGACCTTTTCGCGTCCTGGCGTTCGTATGGGTCCGCTGTCCCCGGACCGGTAATCCGCGACGGTGCCTGAGCCCTCGATAGACGCCGAGGTCCATGAGACGCTTGATACTCATGGACACCTCCTTGCGGAGATCTCCTTCGACGCGACAATCTGCAATGATCACATCCCGGATCTTGCCGATTTCCTCACTGCTTAAATCCTTCACACGTACCGTACCTTCGACGCCGGCTTTTTCGAGTATTTCCCGTGCGAGGGACCGGCCGATGCCGTAGATATAGGTCAATGCGATCTCTACATTCTTGCGATCCGGAACGTCTACTCCTGCTATTCTTGCCAAGACCTTTCTCCTCTCTCATCTCCCTGGGGATGCGAGTTATCCTTGTCGCTGCTTGTGTCGGGGATTGACACAAATGACGCGAACCACGCCTTTTCGTTTAATAATTTTACATTTTTCACAAATCTTCTTCACCGATGCTCTGACCTTCATGGCAAAATCCTTTTGTTATTACTTATGCCGATAAACAATCCTACCGCGGGTCAGATCGTAAGGCGAGAGTTCCACCTTGACCTTGTCGCCGGGCAGGATCTTGATATAATGCAAACGCATCTTTCCGGAAATATGGGCCAGCACTTTATGACCATTTTCCAGTTCCACGCGAAACATGGCGTTCGGAAGCGGTTCCAGCACTGTGCCTTCAACCTCGATTGCACTCTCTTTTGCCATGGGGCCCTTTCTTTACGTTTCGAGATGCCGTTCCGGTCATGCAACCTGACTCAGAATACGCGTCTCATGATCCAGAATGGCGATGGAATGCTCAAAGTGAGCGGAGAGACTTCCATCGGCCGTCACCGT
>CAYQVN010000093.1:4823-7938 GCA_964420895.1 uncultured Nitrospirota bacterium
TCTTCCGTGACCCGGATCAGACGTTCCGCTTCTTTAGAGACACGACGTACGGGAAAAGTCTTTGCCGCATCGCCGTAGTATCCGTCGAGGACCACTCCGACGTCCAGGCTGATCAGGTCCCCCTCTTTTAATTGTTCCTTGGAGGGAATCCCGTGAACGACCCGGTCATTAACGGAGGTACAAAGGGTTGCCGGGTAGCCCCGGTATCCCTTGAAGGCCGGCTTCGCCTTCTGCTTTAGAATGTATTCTTCCGCGATCCGGTCAAGATCCGCCGTTGTAATCCCGGGCTCAATCTTCTCCTTCAACAATTCCAAGAGGTGGGCCACAATCTGGTTAGCACGGTAGAGCTTTTCCACCTCATCAGAATGTTTCAGAATGATCATTCCTATTTCTCAATCACTGCACAGATGCGATCAAAGATCTCATCGATACTTCCCGTTCCTTCAATGTCCACTAAGGCTTTGTCGTTCGTATAGTATGCGATCAGGGGTTCGGTCTGCTCATTGTAGACGGCCAGGCGGTTCTTGATGGTTTCCTCTTTGTCATCGTCCCGCTGGAAAAGTGGTCCCTGACACTGGTCGCAGACCCCTTCCGCTTTCGGCGCCTTGAACATGATATGGTATCCGGCGCCACACTCCTTGCAGGTCCGACGTCCCGTCAGTCGTTTAATCAATTCGTCATTCGCTACGACGATAGAGAGGACGGAATCAATAGACTGGCCCATCTCGCTCAATGCCTTTTTCAGTTCATCCGCCTGAGGCACGGTGCGCGGAAAACCGTCGAGGATGTAGCCTTTCTCACAATCCTTTTCCTGCAAGCGATCCCGGATGATCCCAACGACGATGGCGTCCGTTACCAGTTCACCTTTGTCCATATAGGCCTTCGCTTCTTTTCCGAGGGGAGTTCCGTTCTTAACGGCTTCGCGGAGAATATCACCGGTTGAGATCTGCGGAATACCGTGTTTCTCCACCAGTTTCTTCGCCTGAGTTCCCTTCCCGGCTCCGGGAGGTCCTAAAAGAATCAAACGCATCTTTGTATCCCTACCTTTCTTTTCGATTGGGTTTTAAATTCATCTTATACTTTTGTAACCTTTAATGTCCTCGCCGGTCTCGCAGACGTCCTGTCTTTAAAAACCCGTCATAATGACGTTGCAACAGATGCGACTCCACCTGGCGTAGCGTGTCGAGAGCAACCCCCACAACAATGAGCAGGGACGTTCCACCGAAGTAGAATGGGATATTCAGTTTCTGAATTAGAAACATCGGCAACACACAGACCGCCGAAAGGTATATTGCTCCGATAAAGGTCACCCGGGAGAGTACTTTATCCAGATAATCGGAGGTATTCTTCCCGGGCCGGATCCCGGGGATAAATCCACCCTGCTTTTTCATGTTGTCCGCTACATCGACGGGATTGAACATGATGGCGGTATAGAAAAAACAGAAGAAGATAATAAACCCTACATAGACCACATTATAAAAGATCGATCCCGGCGCCATGCTCGCCGCGACGGCCTGAGCCCAGGGATAATCCACCATTCGGGCGATTGTCGCAGGAAACAAAATAATCGAGGAAGCAAAGATCGGCGGAATCACGCCGGCCGTGTTGATTTTCAGGGGGATATGGGTGGAACTCCCCCCGTAGGCCTTTCGCCCCACCATCCGTTTTGCATACTGGACAGGGACCTTCCGAAAACCGTTTTCCATAAAGATGATCGCCCCGATCACGCTCACGGCAATGACCAGGATTACCAGCACCACATAAGGCTGCATGATCCCGCCTCGGACCATACTGGCCGTCAGGGCCACCGCAGAAGGCATGGCAGCCACGATCCCGGCAAAGATAATCAGAGAAATCCCGTTGCCGATCCCCCGCTCCGTAATCTGTTCCCCCAGCCACATGATAAAGGATGTACCTGCCACGAGGGTAATGACCGTAAAGAGGATAAAGGCCGGCCCTGGATGAGGAACGAGGGGCGCACCTCCGGGACTCGTCGTCCCCTGTAACCCGATAGCAATTCCCGCTCCCTGGACCAGGCTGAGGACGATCGTTCCGTAACGGGTGTATTGTGTAATCTTCTTCCGCCCCGCAGCCCCTTCCTTGGACAACTGTTCGAGAGTCGGCACAACAGCCGTCAGCAGCTGCAGGATAATGGATGCACTGATATAGGGCATGATCCCCAGGGCAAAAACAGTCATCCGCCGCAGGGCTCCTCCGGAAAACATACTGACAAAACCGAGGATACCGCCCTGCTGCGCCTGAAAGAATTCTTCCAGAGCCCGGGCATCAATCCCCGGGATCGGAACATGACAACCGACCCGGTAGATCGCCAGAAATCCGAGGGTAAACAAAACTCTTCTTTTGAGCTCCGGAACCTTGAATATGTTCTGCAGGTTTTCGAGCAAGCCAGAGCCTCCCCTGATTAAGGTTAAAGTGTTTCGATCTCACCACCGGCGGCCCGGATCTTCTCCTCCGCCTTTTTGCTGAATTTGTGGGCCTTCACCTTGACGGCCCGCTGGATCTCTCCATTCCCGAGGATCTTCAGCCCCGCCTTCATCTTTTTGATCACGCCCATTTCCAGAAGAAGATCGGGATCCAACTCCGTCAGGTCTGCCAAACGGTCGAGCTGGGAGAGATTCAGGATGGCAAATTCCTTACGAAAAATATTCGTAAACCCCCGTTTCGGCACCCGGCGCTGTAACGGCATCTGTCCACCTTCGAAGCCGGCCTTCTTGGGACCGCCGGACCGTGCATTCTGTCCTTTATGCCCTCGTGTGGAAGTCCCGCCATGTCCGGAGCCATTGCCCCGTCCGACTCGTTTCCTCTTTTTCCTAGCCCCCTCCGGGGGTCGCAAATCATTTAATCGCATCTTTCGATCCTTCCGGGAACCTTCCGTCTTCCAATCAAATCATTCAGAAACCGGTTCCACATCCACAATATGGGGAATTTTGTTGATCATCCCCCAGGTTTCGGGAGTATCTTTGAGAATCACCGACTTATTGGTTCGCTTGAGCCCCAATCCCCGAATCACCGCCTTGTGTTTCTTGGGTCGACCAATTCCGCTTCTTTTTAATGTAATTTTCAGCTGTCCCATGATCACACCGTTATTGACGCC
>CAYQVN010000094.1:0-7937 GCA_964420895.1 uncultured Nitrospirota bacterium
GGAGCATACTTTCCGATGTTTCATCAAGTTTGCAATACCGATCGATCATCTGAGTGTTCATATGAGCCGTGCAGGTGATCCCTTGTGTCTGATAACGTTCTGCCTGGGTTTTCCGTGCCCCGTTGATCCGCCGTCGGATTTCCAGGGAGCGTTCCCCCTCTCCCGCGGAGGAGAGTTCCTGGTAGGGGACGGCCGGAACTTCCACATGGATATCAATCCGGTCGAGAAGGGGGCCGGAGATCCGGCTCCGGTAACGTTCAATCTGATGGGGGGAGCACCGACAGGAGTGATAGGGATCCCCGAAGTAGCCGCAGGGACAGGGATTCATGGAGGCCACCAGCATGAATCGGGCGGGATAGGTCAGGGAGCCGGAGGCCCGGGAGATGGTGACGCAGCCGTCTTCCAGGGGTTGACGGAGGGCTTCCAGGACGTTTCGCCTGAATTCGGGGAATTCATCCAGAAATAGTATCCCATGATGGGCGATGCTCACTTCCCCCGGTTTCGGGAAGGTGCCGCCGCCGATCAGCCCGGCATCGGAGATCGTGTGATGGGGATTGCGGAAAGGACGCGCTGTTACGATCTGTGACTCTTGGTTCAGAAGGCCTGCGACGCTGTAGATCTTGGTGCAATCGAGTGACTCCGCCAAGGTCATCTCCGGCAGGATGGAGGGAAGGCGTTTGGAGAGCATTGTTTTGCCTGAACCCGGCGGTCCGATGAGAAGGATGTTATGCCCTCCGGCACAAGCGACTTCCAGGGCACGTTTGGCGTGTTCCTGTCCGCGAACGTCGGAATAATCAAGCCCTGCCGGTGGCTGTTCCCGCAGGAGGGTGTAGAGGTCCGTTCGTTCCGGGACAAGGTCGATTTCGTGATTGAGAAAGGACAGGGTCTCGGCAAGGGAATCTACGGAGTAGATCTCGATCCCTCCGACGATGGCCGCCTCGGGGGCGTTCTCTTTCGGGACGATCATTGCCCGAATCCCTTCCGCTTTGGCACGGATCGCCATGGGAAGGGCTCCCCGGATTGGTTTGATGCTGCCGTTCAAAGACAGCTCCCCCACCAGTATGCATCCGACGAGTGCGTCCTGCGGAATGATTCCCTGCCGGGAGAGGATCCCCACGGCGATGGGAAGGTCAAAGGCGGAACCTTCCTTTTTCAGGTCCGCCGGTGCGAGGTTCACGGTGATCCGATGGGTGGGGAATTTCTGTCCGGAATTTTTGATGGCGGAGCGTACCCGGTCTTTGCTCTCCTTGACGGCGATGTCGGCCAGCCCGACGACCGAAAAAGAAGGGAGCCCCAGGGCCAGATCAACCTCTACTTCCACGGATACGGCATCAATCCCGATGACGCTGCTGCTTAAGACCTTGGAAATCATAAGCGTGAAGACATTCCGGGAAGGGACGCAGACATCCCTTCAGTTCTTCTGAATTATGAAAATGGACTTCAAGCTGGGAAAAACAGAGCGGGCGATTATGGACACTTGAAGAGATTACCTGTAACGGAAACACCGTAACACAAAGGTCTTAGGGGAGCAACCTTTTTCGGTTTGACATCGATTCTGATTTTTCATACACTCCGCAATTAAGGAAGGAGAAATAATGCCGATACCGATTAAAGGGTCCACAAAAATCGTAGGATTGTTCGGTTTCCCCGTCCACCATACCTTTTCTCCGGCCATGCACAATGCCGCCTTTGCCGAAAAGGGGATGGATTATGTCTATCTTCCCTTCGAGGTGCCTCCCGAGGATCTCGAGGCGGCCGTGAGGGGATTGATCCCCCTCGGGATCGCCGGGGTTAACGTGACCATCCCCCACAAGGAAGCGGTCATCCCCTTCCTCGACGAGATCTCCGATACTGCCAAGCGGATCGGGTCGGTCAATACGATACGGGTGCGGGACAGGAAGCTCAAGGGGTTCAATACCGATGCCTATGGTTTCGAGACGGCCCTTTTCAAGGAGGGAGGCCTTACTCTTTCCGGGAAAAGGATCTTTGTCATGGGGGCCGGAGGCGCCTCCCGGGCGGTCTGCTTTCAGTCGGCCCTCTCCGGTGCAGCGGAACTCGTGATTGCCGATGTCTTGACCGAGCGGGCCGAAACGCTCGCCTCCGCCGTGGCGGAAGGTGTTCACGGTTGCCGGATTACCACCTGTTCCGTGGAGGACAAGACGATTGAAAAGGCCGTGGCAGGCAAGGATCTCTTTGTGAATGCCACGCCCATCGGGATGAAGGAGGACGATCCTCCCCTGATTCGGGTCGAATGGCTGGAACCGTCCACGACGGTCTTCGACGTGATTTATAATCCTCTTGAAACGAGGCTTCTCCGTGAAGCGAAGGCACAGGGGCTGACGGTCGTCAACGGGATCGGGATGCTGGTCTATCAGGGGGTGCGGGCCTTTGAGATCTTTACCGATCAAAAGCCTCCCGTGGAGACGATGTTGAAGGTCCTCCGAGAAAGGTTTCAATAATCATGTCCAATATCGTTCTCGTTGGCTTCATGGCGACCGGGAAAAGTACGGTCGGTCCTGAACTTGCTGCCCGGCTCTCTTTGCAGGTTGTCGATACGGATGACCTGATCGAGGAGAAGGCGGGCAAAGCGATTTCCGACATCTTCGCCCAGGAGGGGGAAGAGGACTTCCGGAACCTCGAATCGGAGGTCGCCCTCGAGGTCTCCCGCCGGACGGGACATGTGATCATCACGGGGGGGGGGATCGTGTTGCGGGAGAAGAACATGGCGGCCCTGAAGGCGGCCGGTCCCGTTTTCTGCCTGTCGGCCTCCCCGGAGGAGATCCTGAAACGGACGGACGGAACGAGCCACCGCCCTTTGCTGATGACCGATGATCCTCTGGCGCGGATCCGCGGCCTTCTGGGCGCGCGGGAACCCTTTTATGCCAAGGCGGATTATACGATTGAAACGACGGGCATGCCGATCCGGGAAGTGGTTAATTGCATTCTCGGGATCCTTTCCATGAACTATCCCCATTTTCTGAATCATTAATGAAGCATTATAAAAAACTGCTCTGGTTCCGGACCGCGAAGAGAACGGAGATCCTCAACATCACCGCCGAGGTGGTAGATGTTGTCGGCAAGAGCGGAGTCCGTGAAGGGTTTGCACTGGTCTATCCCATGCATACCAGTTCCGCCGTCTATATCAGCGATTCCGACCCTTCCCTGACGGAGGATTTTGAAGCGGTTTTGGCACGTCTGATCCCTCAGGGAGCGGGGTATCGCCACGATACAGCGGATCCCAAGGAAAACGCAGACGCTCACCTCCGGGCCGTTCTTGCCGGCCACCATGTAACTCTGCCTGTCAGTGAGGGACGTCCGGACCTCGGGACCTACCAGACGATCTACTATGCGGAATTCGACGGGATGCGGGACAAGGAGATTCAGGTCAAGGTCCTGGGGGAATAGCCGACAGGGAAAGTTCCGGCCTTTATTGTATCAGCTTTGTGGAAGAGGTGAGAAGACGGAAGGGGATCTTCATCCCCAGCTTTGTCGCCTCCTTCAGATTAATGATAATGTTGACCTTCTTTGGAAGGGCCACGGGGATTTTCTCCGCTTCGATCCCCTGGAGGACCTTGACGGCCATCGCAGCTGCCGTTTTCCCCTGCTCTTCGGGGTCGGCCTCCACGGTAAGGATGACCCCCGCTTCCTCTGTTCCTCCAATGGTGGCTGCCGTCAAAAGCTTTTGTCGATGTGCTACAGCGAGAATGGCCTTGAGATGGGTCATGGCGGCCGCACCGGGGGTAAGGAGGAGTGCCTCGATATTGGCGATCTTGTCCACGTCCCGTTTTCCCTGGATATCAAAAGTGGTTGTATGAAAGAGGAATTTACTCTCCAGCCCGGTGATGTTGTTGACCTGGAGGGTCGTGTCTTTCTCGGACTGGTTATAGATGACTCCTAATTCGTAGAAGTTGGAGATCTGTTTCATGCGATCAATAATCATTGCCTCTGGTACATTGGAGCTGATCCCCGTTGCATTTCCTGTATCGAGATCGAGGGTGTGGGGGTAATAGACCCCGGCAAAGACGACGGGGATCCCCGATTTCTCTTTCAAAACGGCAATCGTAGCCGGCATTCCATAACAGACAATCATATCGACATCATAGGCGACGTATTTTCGTGCCGCATTGGTCCAGGAGAGGGCTCCCGGCGTCGGGGTCTGGAGGAAGACCTCGATCTTTTCCGGGCCGAATCCACGGGCGGCCATCCCTTCCATAAATGCCTCATGGATTTTCTGGTAGTAAAGAAGATCCCCTGTCATGATGACGCCGATCGTATTGTCCGCTCCCTCCGCCAGCGGGCGGTCGGGGAGTGCAAAGAGGAGTACGAAGAGCACCGACAGGATTGTGAGGTATTTTTTATTGCACTGCTTTCCCATGGCGTCCTACCATTTTTTCGAAACATTCAGTTGCAGAATCCGAGCGATGCCGTCTTCCAGCCCGTCATTCGGGTTGTCCTCTGCGTCGTTAAAGTCGGTGTATTCAAAATCGAGTCCCAGACGGAGTCCCTTTCGGAATTCAACTTCACCACCCAGGTGGAACTGTGTCTCCTGGATTTTCTGCTTGGAGAAGGAGGCGATGGAGACCGGTTCCAGCAGCGCAGCGCTGCCCGGTGCAAAATCCTGCCGTGTGGTGGTGTGGGTGATGCCGGTGTTGAGGCGGATCTTTTTCCGGGGGGCATAGGTGACATTGAAGGCATAACTTTGTGCCGAGTCCTTGTAGGGGACTTCGGGGTCGATCAGTTCGGGGAAGGGGTTCGTGTTCAGGACATAGACGATGTCCTGATCGATCCGGTTGCGGAGCCAGGCATAGCTTGTGGTCAGCGTCAGTCTTTCGGAGAGGAGAAAGGTGACGTTTCCCAGGACCCGGTCCCGCCGTGTCTCCCGGTCGTCCGTACCATTGACCGGGCCTCCGTTATCATCGAGGAAGAGCAGGTTGTTGCGTTCCTCCCGATTCAGGGTATAGCTGAACAAGGTGTTGATGCCCGGGCGCGGGATCCAGGTGATCGATAATGTACCTTCGTCGCCATGGGCCGGATCAGTGTTATACGCCGGGTTTACCGTCTCCCGATGGGTATATTTCGCCTTGAAACGAAGGTTTTTCTGCAGGCGGCTTTCCCCCGAAAAGGTCAAGGTCTTCTTGCGGGTCTTGTCCACGATCCCCCAGGGGGCGGCATCCTTCCGGTCGATGCTCTCGAAGGTGTATCCCGTCCGGAGGGTGACGTTGGCAACCGGTCGGTAGCGGAGGCTCCCGGACCAGGTATCGGTCACGGCGGAGATAGACCGTCGGACAGTCAGGTCCTGATAAAGATTTCCGTTGCGGCCGGTAACGGTGACACGGCCGGGATTATCCAGATCGCGGTCAACACGCCGGTATTTCAGAAAGAAGGTCAGTTGGTTGATCGGCATATAGGTGATGTTCCCGGAACCGAAGAGATAATCCGCTTTGGCGCCACTGAAATCATTCTCCTTCTCTTTGGTCGTCAGGGTGGCCGATGCGACAAGCCTGCCCGTATAGGTGGTGTGAACCTTGAGACTGTTTGAGGAACCGGTGATCTCCGCAATGCGGTTGTGGGGATAAATGTCGGCGCTTCTGAGGGTTGTAGCGAATCCGGCGCGGGTGTAGGCATCATGGAGCACGTCAGTGCCACCGACATCGAATCGTTTTTCGGCATGGGAGAAGTCCGCTTCGAGATAGCCGAGGTGACTGTTGAAGCCGATCGTATATTTTCCCGTTTTCCAGTCGATCTCCCGGGATCGGGAGGTCCGCTCCCGGTCGTTGAACCAGGCGGAGCCACTCAAAAAACGTTGCTGCTGCTTCCCTTCTTTGTCGAAGGATTGCCCGGCAAGGTAGAGATGAAAGGGAAATTGGGGTGCCCGGAATTTTAAATAGAGATCATTCATGGCGGCTTTCACGCCGTAGTCCACTCCGGCATCGTTCCGGGTCACGGCGGGAGGCGAAACGGAGGCATCGAGATCGATCAGTTCAATATTGTCGAGATTGTGGAAGAGGGTCCGGTTGTACCAGCGGAAGAGGAGAAGATTCTTGTAGCCGTAGCCGGTCTCACCAAAATAATCTTTTTTGTTTCTGCCATCCAGATCGAGGTGCAGGCGGTGTGGAAACGAATAGATCCGTGCCTCGCCGGAGAGTGCGGGGGAGTCGTTGAGGTACCGATATTCCCCGGAGCGCCGGGCTCCGGTCACATCGGCAAAATAGGCTCCGCCGGTGAGCGAAAACTCCGCAGGGATCAAGGCGTAGATTGCGGCCTGTTCGGCATCGGTGTGTCTGGCATCGGCCTCATGGGCAAGAACGTTTTTCCCCCCCCAGAGCAGCAGGACAAAAACGATAAAACATTTCCGGATCATCCCTTCCTCCTCCTCATCAGGTCTTAATGGGTCAAGCGCCCCTTGCTGGTCCCGTCCACCGAGGGGGTGTCGGTGCCGTGGATCTGGGAATGACAATCGGTACAGCGGGTGAAAATGGCTCCCTTGAGATCCCGGATCGATCCGTCCGTTTCGGTTTGTTGCGTTCGGTGCGTGGGATGACACTGGAGGCAGAGGAAGGGCATCTGTACGGTCAGTAGGTTGTTGTTCACCGAACCGTGGGGACGGTGACAGGTGGTGCAATCCTCGGTGTTTTCCGCGTGTTCATAGAGAAAGGGGCCTTCCTTTTCCCCGTGGCACTTCGTGCAGGTCTCCTTGACGGTCTCTTCCCGGAGGGATTTCCCATAGGGGGACCCGTGCTGCTGATGACAGTCGATACAAACCACCCGCTGTTCCGGTACGGGGTGATGGGTCGGGAGGGAAAATTCCGCCTGGATCTCCAGATGACAGGAAAAACACATCCCCGCGATCTCTTCCGTCTGGACCTTGAGGTCCGGTCCTGCATGGATGTTGTGGCAGTCGAGACAGGAGACGTCCGCCGCGGCATGCTCTCCCACGTTCCAATCGTGAAGGTTGAAAGTGGCATTGCCCGTATGGCATTTCAGACAGATGAGGGACTTGGCCTGGTCAGGGAGTTCTTTGATCTTGATGAAGGTGTCGTAATTGCAGGCGGTCTGTTTTCCGGCCTCGGCATCCCGGGCGATCCTCCCGGGGGTCAATCCGACAATGGCGAGGCTCCCCGGGCCGTGACAGGATTCGCAGTTTACAAGGGGCAGGCCGGTCTCTTCCGAGAGCTGTGCCCCCATGGTACTGGCATCGAAATCACGACGGATCCGATCGTGGAAATGGCAGGCCGACAGGCATTGATCGGTCCCGACATAGTCCGCATCCAGTCTTCCGGCCAGGAGCCGTTCATATTCCGCAATCGGCAGGATCGGTTTGGAGACCTTGAGGCTCCCGCAGGCGGCCAGGAGGGAGAAAATAACGATCAGGATAAAAGGCAAACTGCGGATCACGCCCATGGGTTCTCCTTAGAAGTTATGCGGCAGGGGGAAGGACAGACGAATGAAGGCAAAAGGATTTCCTGGACGCTCCTGACCCCCTTCTTTTTAGAAAAAACTTCCGCGTAATTATATTGACGCACGAAGACGACTGTCAAGGGATATATGTTTTCCCCGGCGGTTTTCCCCGTTTTGCCTTTTGGGGTCAGTGGACAATCCTGGGAACGTTGATTATAGTGCGGGTGTTGATTCTGTCTATACTCAGGGAGGAGCAAATGAGAAAATTGATGCTCTATACTTCTTTTCTTTGTCTGCTGATTTTCTCCGGGAACGCCTGTGCGATGGCGGCGGACGAGGTCCCCCCCGGGCAGGTCCCCCAGTTGACGGTTCGGGGAGAGGCGATTTTTGAGGTCCCTGCCGATCAGTTCCGCCTGCGTATCAGTGTGGTCACTGATGCTGCAAGCGCTGCTCAGGCACTGGATGAAAACAGCCGGAAGATGGATGCGGTCATTCTGGGCCTGGAAAAGACAGGCCAGACGGGAGAGACGGCTGGGTTC
>CAYQVN010000095.1:0-7896 GCA_964420895.1 uncultured Nitrospirota bacterium
AACCGGAGGCGTATTTTTCATACGTTGAGGATTTGAGCACCGCAACACCCCAAGATACCTTATTCATCAGAGCCGCTGAAAGCGGCAAAGATAAATATGAAGCGGGGCACGCCGAAGGCGTAACCAGTCATGTGAGAAAAGAGAGGTAGCCTGAGTAGTTACCTAAAAAGGAGAGTTGTCTATGTCCGAGCGAAGAGAGTACGTCCGTGTCGAAGCCTATCTGCCGATCAAGTACAAGATCCTCGATGAAGCAGAATTCGAGGAAGCCCGGAAACGGTGCAAAAAGCAGAAGGGAGAGAGCTACCCCGAATCGGTCCCCTCTCTGTTGGCCGGGATCAACCTGGAAAAGCTGAAAGACCCCGACCCCATTAATTCGGAGGGAATCGATCCGGGCACGGCCAGGGTCCTGACCGAAATCGACCGGAAACTGAATCTCCTGCTCCGCCTGATGGTGGAAAACCGGCTCAGCGACATCGAGCAGGAACTCTGCCATGAAGTCAATCTGAGCGGCGGAGGCCTCCGGCTGACATTGCCGCAGCAACTCGAAGCGGGCGCCAAAGTCGGCCTGGAGATCACTCTCCCCATGTTTCCACCGATCCCCCTCTTTACGATCGCCGAGGTGATCCGTGCAGTACCGGCGGAGGTTGCAACAACGGATGCGCCGCTTTTTGAGACGGCCCTGAAATTTATCGAAATTGATGAAGACGACCGGGAAATGATCATCCGCTACGTCTTCAAACGGCAACGACACACCCTCCGGAACCGCAACACCCAGGGGAAATCGGTTGTCACATCCTGAGGAATCACAATCATGAAACTCCTTCTTGCCCTTCTCTTTTGTCTGCTGGAATTTGCGGTACCGGCCTTCGGTGCAGTCCTCCTGCCGCAGACCGGTCAATATGCAACGTACGCCTCCGGTGATGATGGAGAACTCCGTACCGGACTGGCCTGGCCCACGCCCCGCTTCGCCGACAACGGTGACGGGAGCGTCACCGATGCGCTGACCGGCCTCATCTGGCCGGCCGACGCCAACCTCATGGTGACCCGCGATCCCGCCTTCGACCCCGATGGAGACGGCAAGGTCCCCTTTCAGACGGCCCTCGATTATATTTCCAAGATCAACAGCGAGTCCTATCTCGGTTATTCCGACTGGCGTCTTCCAAACCGGAAGGAGCTGATGAGTCTCAATGATTTCAGCCGCTTCGATCCCGTTCTCCCTCTCTATCACCCCTTTGCCTCCGTCGTCTCCGGCCCTTACTGGTCGTCCACGAATAATGCTGGAAGACCGACCCGGGCATGGACTGTTGACCTTTACGACGGTCAGGTCTGGGATACGACGAAAACCGGAAACGGGGGCTTTGTATGGGCGGTCCGCTCCGGAACAACGGGTGCGCTGCAACTCCCGAAGACCGGGCAGACCACCTGCTTCGATGATGGGGGGAACCCCGTGACCTGTGCAGGGACGGGACAGGACGGCGATCTCAGGAGAGGAGCCCTGTGGCCTGCTCCGCGATTCACCGACCTCGGCAATGGGAGCGTCCTTGACCACCTGACGGGCCTCATGGCCCCCTGGGACGGAAACCTCATGGCCACAAGGGATCCCGCCTTCGACAATGACGACTCCCCCGGCGATGGGCGGGTCTACTGGCAGGATGCCCTCAATTATATCGTCAAGCTGAACAATGAACTCTTTCTCGGATACGACGACTGGCGCCTTCCGAACGTGCTTGAACTGGAGAGTTTCATCGACGGGGAAAACAGCAATCCAGCGCTTCCAACGGGGGCCCCTTTTAACAACGTGCAAACCAACGCCGCCTACTGGAGCGGCACCACCCAGGCCGCCGACACCGGCAACGGCTGGGTGGTTCACATGGGGAGCGGCTACGTGGTAGCCAATTTCAAAGCAAACCGGAAGCGTTATGTCTGGCCCGTGCGCCTTGCTCAGGGGATGGTCACCGGATCGATCCTCTTTGACGGAACGGGATTTTCCGGCGTGACGGTGGACCTGAACGGCCCGACTGCCTTGACGACGGGCACCGACGGTCAGGGCGGCTACACCTTCCTGGGACTGGAGGACGGCAGCTACACACTCACCCCTACGCTCAACGGCTACGTCTTCACCCCGGCCAGCCTCACCCTCAACATCATCGGCCTACCCGTTACAGGACAGGACTTCATGGCTTCCTGTCTGAGCGACACCGATGCTGACAATGTCTGTGATGCTTTTGACAACTGCCCCGGCATCGCCAACCCCGATCAGAACGACTGCAACAGCGACGGCATCGGTGATCTCTGTGATCCCGATCCATTTCCCGCCGAGGTCTGCGACGGGATCGACAACAACTGCGATGGATCGATCGACGAAGGGCTGGTACAGGCCTGCACCACGGCCTGCGGCACGGGGGCGGAAAGCTGTTCGGCCGGCACCTGGATCAACTGCACGGCCCCGCCTGTACTTAATGAGGTCTGCGACGGTCTCGACAACGACTGCAATGGAATCATCGATGAAGGGGTGACCAACGCCTGCGGCGAATGCGGCCCGGCGCCCGACGAAATCTGTGACGGCATTGACAATAACTGTGACGGAGCCGCCGATGAGAACCTGACCCGGACCTGCTCCACCCTCTGCGGGACGGGGATCGAAACCTGCGCCACAGGCGCCTGGGTCAACTGTACGGCGCCGCTGCCAACCACGGAGATCTGTGACGGACTGGATAACGACTGCAACGGGGTCACCGATGAGGGGTGCAGTTGTACCAACGGAGCCTCCCGGGCCTGCGGTAATGATGTGGGTGCTTGTTCCACGGGGATTCAGACCTGTAGCGGAGGGGTCTGGGAGACAGCCTGTACGGGAGAGACACCGCCGCAGGTGGAGATCTGCAGCGACGGGATCGACAACGATTGTAACGGCATCACCGACGACAACTGCGTCGGCACAAATGACGGAAACGGGTCATCAGATCCCTACTCTCCGGCGTCCCAATCGACCTCGCAGGAAACGGTTTCTCCAGCAGCTTCTTCAGGTGGTGGCGGTGGAGGAGGCGGAGGATGCACATTGACCGGGCAAGAGTCCTCTCAGGGACCCGACGCCGGGATGGTCCTTCTTTTACTGTCGCCTTTCTGGATGGTTTTATGGAAGGGGTATAGAAAGTTTAGGAGTCGTAAAAAGTCCACCTGCCCCTTCAACATGCTCAGGGCGAACGGTGTAAGTGATTGAGAATACGTTCGTGGTAAGCCTGTCGAACCATGAACGATATTCGGGCAATGACTTTTTACGAGGCCATCATCCTTACGGGGTGACACTTATAACACACCTGTAAATTTTTTCAGCCGCAATTCCCCCTTTCCATCCTCCGGCCCCCTGTGCTACAATTCTTTCCAAATTTTCTATAAAATCTGGAGAAAAACCATGAACCCCTGGCAGAAAGAACGGCCCGACCTGGCCCCCTATGCAGCTCGAAGCGAACTGACGCAGGGGCGACGTTACGAGGAGTCCTTCAAGGACAACCGGACCTCCTTTCAGCGCGATCGGGACCGGATCATCCACTGCGCCGCCTTCCGCCGCCTCGAATACAAGACGCAGGTCTTCGTCAACCACGAGGGGGACTACTACAGGACCCGCCTGACCCATTCCCTGGAAGTCGCCCAGATCGCCCGGGGGACGGCCCGCGCCCTGGGACTGAACGAGGAACTGGCCGAGGCGATCGCCCTCTCCCACGATTTGGGACACACCCCCTTCGGGCATTCGGGCGAGCATGTCTTAAATGACCTGATGAAGGCCCATGGAGGGTTCGAGCACAATCGGCAGAGCCTCCGGATCGTAGAGGAGTTGGAGGAACGCTATCCCGGCTTCTCCGGCCTGAACCTCACCTATGAGACGCGGGAAGGGATCATCAAGCACTCCACCTATCACGACAATCCCTCGATCTCCGAGATGAAGGATTATCATCCCGGTGTGGTACCGACTCTGGAAGCCCAGATCATCAACCTCGCCGACGAGATCGCCTACAACAATCACGATATCGACGACGGGCTCACCTCGGGCATGGTCGATTTGAAAGAACTGAGGGCAGCCGTCCCCCTCGTCGACCGGGTCTTCACAAGAATCGAAAAGCAATGGCCGGACATCGACGAAACCCGCAAAAAATATCAGGCCATCAGCCATCTCATCGGTTTTCTTATCAACGATCTGGTGGAACACTCCACGGCCATGCTTGAAGAGCACGACATCCGCTCCCTCGAGGACATGCAGGAAAAGAACGTGATGATCATCTCCTTCAGCCCTCAAACCCGCAAAGAGAACACCGAGCTGAAACGGTTTCTCTATCGCAATCTCTATACCCACTATCGTGTCGAACGAATGCGGATCAAGGGGAAGATGGTCCTCACCTCCCTTTACAGGACCTACCTGGAAAACCCCACTCTCTTGCCGAAAAAATACTTTGCCATGATGGAGAAATCAGGAAAGGAACGGATCATCGCCGACTACATCGCCGGGATGACCGACCGGTACGCCCTGGACGAATACAAGAAGCTCTTTGAACCCTTTGAACGGACGTAAAAATATTTCAGGACAGCTCCGCGGGGTCAGACATTGATAATTGGTTATCCCTCTTTATTGCCTGGAGCCAATAACCAATTATCAATGTCTGACCCCTCGAGAGATTGAAAAATGAATCGTTCTTCCTCCGTCATACAGATCATCACCGAATCTTCCCGGACAGACAGACTCCGGACGGTCCTCGACGGCGTCCTGCCCTACGTCCGTGCAAACCGCTGTTCCGAGATTCTGATTCTGGTTCCATCGAACCTGATGACCGAAGAGATCCGGGAAGCCCTGCTGCAACAGGAATCGGTGCAGGGGTTTCTTGGACTGCAGATCGCAACCTTCCTGGACCTTGCCCGGGATGTCTTCCGGGACGGATCTTTCGCCGGACGGATCGGAAGCACCCAGAGCCGGCAATGGCGTCTCCAGTCCCTCCTTTCCGATCTGCCCCTGAAACAATTCGAGGAGATCCGGGAAACCCGGGGGATGCTCTCGCTCACCGCGGATTTTATCCGAACCCTCAAGGAAGGCAGGATGGGTCCGGAAGATTTTGAACTGTCCACCCCTGTCCGGGAAAAGGAGCACCTCCGGGAGTTGGGGAAGATCTATCGGGAATACGAAGAACACCGGACTACACAGGGCCTCCTCGACCGGGAGGACCTGCTTCTCCTCGCTGCAGAGGGGATCCGGAATCAGCCTTCGCAGACCCTCTCATCCCTCCGGGAGATCTTTGTCACCGGGTTCTACGACTTTACGCCTCTTCAACTCGGGCTTCTGTCCGCACTTGCCGCGCTCCCGAACCTGGAAAAACTCTCGATCCCACTGACCGCTCCTCTCTCCTCCCCTGTTACCGAAAGGAGTCTGAAGCGGTTACAGCATTTTCTGCCCGGGACGAAAATCATTTCACCGACCGGGGAGACCTGCACGCCGACGAAGGCCCTGCACCACCTGCAATGTCAGATCCCGGCACCGTCGGTTCAGAGCAAGCCGGTCCCCTGCGACGAAAGTGTTGAACTCCTCAAATCTCCGGGAACCTACCGTGAAGTGGAGGAGATCGCCCGGAAGATCCGGGAACTCCATAAGAAGCGGGACCTTTCATTCCGTGATTTTGCCGTGGTCTTCAGGAACCTCGGCGATTACCAGGAAAAGGTCCGGGAGATCTTCCGCTTCTTCCGAATTCCCCATCAACTGACATCGGGCCTTCCCCTGCGAAGCAATCCATTGGTCGGGGCAATCCTGGCCCTCCTGGAATGCCCCCGCTCCGGATACCGTCGTGAGGCCGTTACCCGTCTCCTCCCTTCTTCCTATCTCCGTTTTGAACCCCTTGAGAAAAGCGGTCTCACTCCGGAACGGATCGATACCCTTTCGCGGGAGGCCATGATCCAGGGCGGAATAGCGGAATGGCAAAAACGACTTCGCTCCCGGCTGGAGATCCTCACGGCCCGGGAGCAGTACCTGCAGGAAAGCTACGGAGAGGACCGGGACCGGGAAGGGCATGAAGGCCGGATTACCCGGTGCCGGTCTAGGATGGCGGATTACCGGGAATGTATTGTCCTCATGGAAGCCTTCTTTGCCCTCTTTGCGGATCTCCCCAGGGAGGCCCCCGTAACAGAATTTGTTGAACAGATCGATCGGCTCTGTGCGACCCTCCACCTGGAAGAACAGATCTATGAAGCAGGCGATCTCCGTCTGGTACGTCGGGACCAGGCAGCTTACAGAGAATTGCAGGAACTCCTCGGCCAACTCTCCCGGGAACATGCATCCATGCAGCCTGGGCGAAAGATTTTATTGACCGACTTTGTCCGAATTTTGTCCCTGACCCTGGCGGAGAAGAGCTACAGTCCCGATCCTCCACAGGAAGATGCCGTGCTGGTGACGGATGCCCTCGGGATCCGGGGGATCAGCAGACCGGCGGTCCTGATCGGAGGTCTGGTGGAAGAGAATTTTCCACGCAAACATTCCTCAAACCCCCTTTTCGGCGAAGCCGACCGGACCCGGATCAATGCACACTTCGGACCCGACCGATGGGTCCCTCAGATCGCCCACCAGCGTGAGGAGGAGGAACTCCTTTTCTTTTTCGCCGCCGGCGCCGCAACCCGTTTTCTGATCCTCTCCTATCCCCGTACCGACGGGGAAGGTCGGGAACTCCTCCCCTCCCGTTACCTCGACCCCCTTTCGGACCTCTTCACCGAAGGGAGTCTCAAGGTCACCTCCCCCTCTTTGAACGACCCTCTTCCGGAACAGCGTCGGATCTTCCGGCCCAAGGAACTGATCGATTATACCTTCCGGGCGCTTTTCCGCCCCGTCACGGAAGAACCGGATTTTCCTCCTCTTCTGGAACTCCTTCTCCGGGAGCAGGGGGAAACCTGTCACGCCGTCTTCCACGGTCTCACCGTTCAGAAAGCCCGGGAAGAACTTAATGGACTTTACCTGGGCCTCCTCAGCACCCGGGCCGCTGACAGCATCCGGCAGGAAGAGGGGAATTACTCCGTCACCGCCCTGGAACGGTTCGGCGCCTGCCCCTTTCAATACTTCTGCGAACGGAAACTCAAACTCCGCCCCGTCGAAGAGGTGGACGAGGAGATGGGGGCCCTTGATCTTGGGAGCCTTTATCACCGCATCCTGGAACGTTTTTACCGGGAGACTGCCGGGCCGGTGACGGCGTCTACTCTTGCCGCCGCACGGAAGAGAATGGACCGGACCATCGAGGAGGAGCTGACTCGGGCGGAAAAAAGGGGGGTCCCCGGCCACCGGAAGATCTGGGAGATCCGCCAAGGGGAGATCCGGCAGGTTCTGGACCGTTTCCTCGACGATGAGTTGCGGGCCTTTGAGGAAAAAAAGGAGATCCCTGCCCATTTCGAGGTTTCCTTCGGAATGAACAGGACCACACAAAGCGATCCCCTTTCCTCTCCGGACCCGATGATCCTTCCTTCGGACGCAGGTGAAATCCGGATTGAGGGGAAGATCGACCGGATCGATCTGAAGGACGGGGAGCTGCCGAGCTATTCCATCCTGGATTACAAAACCGGCCGTGGGGAACCACCGGGAAAAAGCGCAATCGAGAAGGGTGATGCTCTACAACTTCCCATCTATGCTGCATGGGCGATGAATGCCTTCGGGGGAAACAGGGAACTGGGGCAGGCCGCCTTTGTGCTGCTCCGGAAGGGGAAGCGCAAATACCAGATCAATTCAAGAAAGAAGGACTGGGAGGAACTGAAAGAGACCTCCGAGAAGTTTGTCCGAAGCTATGTCGAAGAGATCCGTCAGGGGCGCTTCCCCCTTGGCGAAAAGAACTGTTCCAGCTACTGCCGCTATGGGGAGATCTGCCGGAAAGAGGAAAAATGAAAAAC
>CAYQVN010000096.1:0-7794 GCA_964420895.1 uncultured Nitrospirota bacterium
TGAAAGTGAATTAATGATATTCAGATAGTCGAATATGTTCTTGACTTTTTCCTTTGCTCTGTTTATTCTCAAAATCCACAAAATTCGTTATGAGAGAAATTATGGATGACTCCTGTTGCAAGCCGGAAAAAATTACTCCTCTTCCCTGTTGTGGTGAATCAAAGGTGACGGACAGTTTCGTCCGTACCCCAAACGCTCAAATTATCCCTCCGGCATCTCATGTCACGGCGGACTGGACCTGGGACGATCGTTGGGGAGCCGTCAAGTCCCGCATCAGTGCCTTTCGGATGCAGTATCGCGTGGATCCGGGGCTCTATGCCATGGGAAAGCCGGATAAGACTTCCGAAGTCTTTGTCAGCGCCAATTACAAGCTTAGTTTCGATCATTTGCGAAGATCCCTGAAAGGCCGGAATGCATGGATCCTGGTCCTTGACACGAAGGGGATCAATGTCTGGTGTGCGGCGGGGAAGGGGACCTTCGGCACGGCCGAGGTGATCCATCGTATCCGTTCCGTTGCTCTCGACCGTGTTCTGGACCACAGGAGAATCATTGTCCCCCAGTTAGGCGCTCCCGGCCTGGAGGCTCATGTGATCAAAAAAGAAACGGGCTTCCGGGTGGCCTTCGGACCTGTTGCCGCCGGGGATTTGCCGGCCTACATCGATGCAGGCTATCGCGCAACGAAAGAAATGCGGACCGTACGGTTCCCTCTTTGGGACCGACTGGTGTTGACCCCCATGGAGTTGAACCCGATCCTGAAGAAGTTTCCTTACTTTTTTGCAGGTCTCTTCCTGCTCTTCGGACTGCAACGGGAAGGGATCCTCTTTCATTCTGCCTGGGCGGGCGGTGTTCCTTTTCTGATATTGGGTCTCATCTCGACCCTTGCCGGAGCCGTGGTTACGCCTCTTTTGCTCCCTTATCTTCCGACGTCTTCTTTCGGTGTGAAGGGGTGGGTCGCAGGGGTTCTTTCGGTCCTCCTCGTCTTCATTGTTCGAGGGGTGCCTGTACAGAGTATGCTCCTTTCCACGGTTGCACTGCTCCTTTTTCCGGCGGCAAGTTCCTATTTTGCCCTGAACTTTACGGGATCGACCACCTATACGGGCAAGTCCGGTGTGGAAAAGGAGTTGAAGATCGCACTTCCCTTCTATCTGACGGCGCTTTTTCTTTCTTTCATGTTGCTGATTGTTTACAAGGTGCAGACCTGGGGGGGCGCATGAGATATCTGAAGAATATTACCACCTTGAAATACAATACAGAAAAATGTCTCGGCTGCGGCCGTTGCCTAGAAGTCTGTCCCCACGGTGTTTTTGAGATGGATGAAAAAAGGGCGGTGATCGCCGACCGGGACCTCTGCATGGAGTGCGGCGCCTGTGCGAAGAATTGTGAATTCGGCGCTATTTCCGTTGATGCCGGTGTCGGCTGCGCCTCGGCCCTGATCAACAGCATCCTTTTCGGAGGGGAGCCGAGCTGTGATTGCGGCGGGGAGGAAGAGGAATCCTGCTGCTGTTGATTTCTGAGGTTCCTTTTGGACAGAAGAAAGGATGGGGCGTCGCTTGACAGGTTTCGGCGGGGCTGGTATTTTTTTTATCAGGATCTGTTGCCAAAAAGTCGCACCCCTGTTTGTCTTCCAAATAAAAGCTTAAAAATATGTTAAAAATCAATAAGATGTGTTTTATATATAACGTAAGACATTATGTCTAATATTTTAATGTGAAAAGGAGGAATTGATGGGATTGAAGGGATCGCAAACAGAAAAAAATATACTTACCGCCTTTGCCGGTGAATCACAGGCACGGAATCGTTACACCTATTTTTCAGCCCAGGCCCGTAAGGAAGGGTTCGTCCAGATTGCGGACATTTTTGAGGAAACGGCCAACCAGGAACGGGAGCATGCCAAGCGGTTCTTCAAGTTTCTTGAAGGAGGAGAGGCCGAGGTGCAGTGGTCCTTCCCGGCCGGTAAGATTGGTACTACGGCGGAAAACTTGAAGGCTTCCGCAGCCGGGGAACATGGCGAATGGACCGACATGTATCCTGCTTTTGCCAAGGTTGCCCGGGAAGAGGGTTTTGAGAAGGTTGCCCTCGCTTTTGAAGCGATCTCGGTGGCGGAGAAACAGCATGAAAAACGATACCTTGATCTGCTTGCCAATGTTGAAGCCGGAGAAGTTTTCAAGAAGAAGAAAAAGGTGACCTGGCGATGCCGGAATTGCGGCTACCTCCATGAAGGCGAGGAGGCGCCCAACAAATGTCCTGCCTGTGAGCATCCTCAGGCTCATTTTGAAACTCTGGGGGAAAACTGGTAGAGACTCATTTAAAAACAGGACTACAAAGAGTGCTTGCAGCCCATTGCTGTCGGCGGAATCCGTTCAAGTGAAACGTAGAAAGGAGCAGTAAATGAAGACGAAAGAGTTGCAGGAAAAGATTGTGAAGAATATGAAGACCTGGCAGAAGATCGAGGATGCCTCAGTAGCCAATACCGGCAGGATCATGGAGCAGACGGATAACCCCATCATCCGGACGGTGATGGAGATCATCCAGAATGATTCCAAGATGCACTACCGGGTACAGCAGTTCATCGCCGACAGTTTCGAAAAGGCGGCCCTCTCTTTGAACATCGATGAACTGAATGCCGTCTCCGAGATGGTGGAAAATCATCTGCAGATTGAAAAAAGGATGGTCGGCCTGGTGAAGGAGAGCCTGGATGCCGTGAAAGGGAAGAAGATGCTGGTCCAGGAATACCTCCTCGACTACCTCATGGAAGATGAAGAGAAGCATGACCGTCTCCTGGAAAATCTCGGCAAGATCAAGAGCGGGATCTACCCTTATGCATAAGAGCGGCAGGTATATGGTGCTTGGTGAACGCAGCGTTCAATAACTCAGGAAGCGTTCCGTCCCTCCCGTCCCGGGATGGGGCGGAACGCTTTTTTGTGCAAGGGCGGCAGTGATGGTGGAAACCTGCAACATCCTCATCGGCGGAGAGGCGGGACAGGGACTGGTGACGCTCGGGCAGCTACTGGCCCGATGCCTGGTACGAAGCGGGTATCGGATCGTCGTGACACAGGCCTATCAGTCGAGAATCCGGGGAGGGCATAACACCTTCACTATTCGGACCGGCTCGGAAGAGATCCAGGCCCCAAAGCGGGCCGTCGATCTCCTCATTTCCATGAATGAGGAGACCGTCCGTCGCCACGGAGGGCGGCTGGCGGAGAGGGGCGTCACCATTGTCGATGAGTCAGTGGAACTGATCTGTGATACCTGTATCAGGGTCCCCTTTCGGGAGCTGGCGGAGCCTCGTTTTTTCAACGTGGCGGCCTTGGGGGTCGCCGGCTGCATCCTCGGCCTCAAGCAGGAACTGATCTGCACGCTCCTCGATGAACTCTTTGCAAAAAAGAAGCCGGAGATGATGGAAAAAAACGGGCAGGTTCTTGACCGCGCCTACCAATGGGCCGCCTCGCAAGGGACGAACCATCTGGAACTTCCCCGGCTGGAAGATCCACCACAAAGATGGATGCTGAACGGGAACGAGGCGGTTGCCTTCGGGGCGATCTCGGCGGGCGTCCGGTTCTGTGCCTACTATCCCATGACCCCTTCCACATCGATCCCCATGACCCTGATTGCCACGGCGAAAGAGACGGGGGTTCTCGTGGAACAGGGAGAGGATGAGATCGCCGTCATCAACATGGCCCTGGGCGCCTCCTTCGCCGGGGCGCCGAGCATGGTGGCCACTTCCGGCGGGGGATTCGCCCTGATGGTGGAGGGGGTGAGTCTGGCCGGTATGACGGAGACGCCGATCGTCATCGTTGTGGCCCAGCGTCCCGGCCCGGCTACAGGACTTCCCACCCGAACCGAACAGGGCGATCTGGAGATGGTCCTTCACGCCGGACATGGTGAATTTCCGAGGGCAATCCTTGCGCCGGGGAGTGTGGAGGAGTGCTTCCATCTGACCCGAAAGGCCTTTGAACTGGCCGAACGCTACCAGGGCCCGGTCTTTATTCTGACGGATCAGTTTCTGGCCGATTCTTATCGAGCTGTCGATCCTATAGACGTGGAGGCGCTCTCCCCGGTGGAGGCGGGATATGTTTCCGGTGATGTGCCTTCCCCTTACAAACGCTTTGCCATGACATCCGACGAGATTTCACCGCGGCTGTTGCCGGGGAGGACGAATCACCTTGTTGTGGCCGATAGTGATGAACATGATGAAGCGGGCCATATTACGGAAGATCTGGTCCTGCGGAACCGGATGGTGGAGAAGCGCCTGAAAAAAATGGAGGGGTTGCTCCGTGAGGTGGTCCCGCCGGACTATGAGGGAACTGCTCTGCCGGAATTGCTCTTTGTCTCCTGGGGTTCCACGAAGGGGGCTGTTTCCGAGGCGGCGGCCCGGTTACGTGAGGCGGGAAGGGATGTGGCGACGCTCCATTTTTCGCAGCTCTGGCCTTTGATCCCGGGACAGTTCCTCGGAAAGCTGGAGGGGGCCCAGGAGGTGGTCGCTGTGGAAGGGAATGCCACTGGACAGTTCTCCCGTATCCTGAGGGGAGAGACCGGTTTTGATATTCAACGAGTAATCCTGCGCTATGACGGGTTGCCGATCACGCCGGACTATATTTTGCAGATCCTGGAAAAACCATGATCGACTGGAGAAGGCAATGGTAGAAGTGAGCGATTACGGAGATTATGAAACGGCCTGGTGCCCGGGCTGCGGGAACTTCCCGATCTTGAAGGCGGTCAAGGAGGCTCTGACCGGCGCCGGGATTGCACCCCATCAGGCGCTCTTTGTCTCCGGAATCGGTCAGGCCGCCAAGACCCCCCATTATCTTAATGCCAATTTCTTCAATGGTCTCCACGGCCGGGCGATACCAGCGGCTACGGGGGCGAAGCTTGCCAACCCTGAACTGATTGTGATCGTGGAGAGTGGCGACGGTTGTACCTACGGTGAGGGGGGGAATCACTTTCTGGCGGCCCTGCGGCGGAATCTCGATCTCACCCTCATTGTTCATGACAACCAGATCTACGGTCTCACCAAGGGGCAGGCGAGCCCCACCTCCGATGAAGGGTTTGTGACCAAGGCGCAGCCCGACGGTGTGCAACAGGAGGCCTTTCATCCTCTGGCGACGGCCGTGGCGCTCCACGGAGGTTTCGTGGCCCGGAGTTTCTCCGGCATGCATGATCACATGGTCGAGATGATCCGCCGGGGGATCGCCCACCAGGGCTTTTCCCTCATCGACATCCTCCAGCCCTGTGTCTCCTTCAACAAGGTCAACACCTTCGCCTGGTACAAGAAACGCTGTTACAATCTGCCGAAGGAGTACGATCCTACGGAGTGGGAGGCGGCCATGAAGACCGCTATGGAGTGGGGGGAAAAGATCCCCGTCGGGGTGATCTACGAAAACGACCGGCCTGACTATGGGTCGAGATTGCCCGTCCTGAAGGAGGGGCCCCTGGTGGAACGGAAGGCCGATTATGGGACACTGCGGAAGATTCTCGAAAGCTACCAATGAATCCTCCCTTTCAGGAAGAGAGCAGGAAATTCGGGGAAGTCCACATTTTCTTCTTCTCCTGATCTTCCTCCTGATTGTATACCTCTTCCCACTGGGAATTCGCCCTCTCATGATCCCCGACGAGACGCGTTATGGGGAGATTCCCCGGGAGATGCGACAGGCCGGAGAGTGGGTTGTCCCCAGGGTGGACGGTCTCCGATATTTTGAAAAGCCGATCCTTGCCTATTGGCTGACTGCTGCCGCCATCCGTCTGGAGGGGGAGACTCCCTTTTCCGTCCGCTTGCCTGCATTTATTTCCGCATGGCTCACTGCCGGACTTCTTTTTCTGTTGTTGCGAACCTTCGCCGGTCTCTCCGTTGCATTTATCGTTGTGCCGGTCTACCTGTCGAGCCTGGGCGTCTTTCTCCTCGGGGAATTCGCCCTCCTCGATGGCCCCTTCTCTCTCTTTGTGGCGGGGGCCGTGATCATCTTCTATTTAGCCCTCCAACGTGACAAACCCTCGAGAAGGGGGCTACTCCTTTTTCTTGCCGGGATCCTGAGCGGGCTGGCCTTTCTGACCAAAGGGCTTCTCGGTTTTGCCATTCCCTTTCTGGCAGTATTTGCCTTCCTCCTCTGGGAGGGGCGCATTCTGGAAATTCTCCCTTGGGCCTTGATCCCCCTGGGTTCGGCCTTCCTGACGATACTCCCCTGGTCCGTAATGATCTCGGAGAGAGAGCCCGATTTCTGGTCGTACTTTATTCGCGTGGAACATTTCCGCCGTTTTTTTGCCCACAACGCCCAGCACCACCAACCCTTCTGGTTCTTCCTTCCCGTGCTCCTGGTGGCCCTGTTGCCCTGGACATTCCTCTTCCCGGGGATTCTGCGCCGGCTGATCCAAAGAGGAGGAAGAGACCCCTTGGTGCGCCTTGCCCTCTGCTGGTTCTTCCCTCCTTTTCTCCTTCTCTCGGCCTCCCATGGGAAACTGGCAACCTATGCCCTTCCTCTCCTTGCACCCCTTTCCCTGCTGATCACCCTGGCGATGGCCGGCCAGGTTGAGAGTAACGGAGAGGTTGCGTCCCGGATGATTGACCGTGCGACGACCGTCATGATCGTTTTTTTCACTTTTTTGGGGATTTTCACCACCATTCTTCGGCCGCAGTGGTTGGAGAAAAATATGCCGGAGCCTTTTCTTTTGAACCATGCCGTAAAGATCGACGACCAAACGATCCTTGTCTCGGATCGGAAGCTGACACCGGCCTTGTGCTGGTACAGCAAACGACGGGACGTCTTCCTCCTCGATAATGCGGGGGAATTCGATTACGGTTGCCAATATCCCGACTCAAAAGACCGCTGTTGGAGCATTGGGGATCTCTCCAGGCGTCTCCGGGAAGGGAGAGATGGTTCTTCACTCTTGCTGGTTGTTGAGGAGGGACTCTTCAATCGTTGTCGGCGCAGCCTCCCCACTCCACAGGAAATCGACCATGGGCCGGGGATAGTAATGGCCTGGTTTCAGTTTTCCGGAGAGATGACGGTCTCGACATCTTTCGAAGGGAGGTGAAGGACCAGAAGGGTCAGGAGGCCTTCCACCCCTTGGTAACAGCCGTGGCGCTCCACGGAGGTTTCGTGGCCCGGAGTTTCTCCGGCATGCATGATCACATGGTCGAGATGATCCGCCGGGGGATCGCCCACCAGGGCTTTTCCCTCATCGACATCCTCCAGCCCTGTGTCTCCTTCAACAAGGTCAACACCTTCGCCTGGTACAAGAAACGCTGTTACAATCTGCCGAAGGAGTACGATCCTACGGAGTGGGAGGCGGCCATGAAGACCGCTATGGAGTGGGGGGAAAAGATCCCCGTCGGGGTGATCTACGAAAACGACCGGCCTGACTATGCCGATTGTCTCCCTGTCCTTCAGGACGGTCCCCTGGTGGGGAGGAAATCCGAACCCGCAATCCTTGGAACGATCCTCTCCCGTTATCTTTGAGTTTTCAACCCCCGATTCCCCCACCGGGGGTCGAAGGCGTTCTCCCGCGGCTCAGGGCGAGAAACAGGTCCCGGCTTTCCACTGGTAGATCTGAGTGGAATTGACCGTATTCCCGCCACGTCTGCTGTCACGCCTCCCCCTCGAGCTTTGCACGAAGAGGTCGAGGGGAAAGGCGTTGAGGGATTAATAGCAGACCGCCTGACAGGTCTGGTTTTGACCAATGCCTGTCCGGGCGGCGAGGGTCCAGGTGTCGTCCGTGTAGTGTGTCAGTTTGCACCAGCGGTTGGTGCCCCCATCATTGGCTGTGCCCGACACCTGCTCCAGGGCGCAGAGGCCGTGTTTT
>CAYQVN010000097.1:0-1158 GCA_964420895.1 uncultured Nitrospirota bacterium
ACCGCCCTGCGACCCTCTCGGTGCGTCACAGTATTTACGAACAGGACCACTTAGCCGTGCTCAATATCCCGATACCATACGGCAGTCCGATAGGTCGCCCCATCCAGATGTGCCTTGACGGCATCGGTAATCACCACCGAACGGTGGCGCCCTCCGGTACAGCCGATCCCCAGGGTCAGGTAGGCCTTCCCTTCCCGGATATATTGAGGAATCAGATAATCGATAAAATCGAAAAGCCGTTGCAGATATTCCCGGGTTTCCCTGCGTTCCAGAACATAACGGACCACCTCCGGGTCCTTACCGGTCCGATCGCGCAGACGATCTTCGAAATAGGGGTTCGGAAGAAACCGGACGTCCAGCACCATATCCGCATCGTGGGCGATCCCGTATTTGAAACCAAAGGCAACCAGCGTAATCGATAGCTTGTCATGCTGCGGTGACGTCTCGAAATGTTCGCGCAGGAGGCTGCGCAAATCATGGATGGAATAGTCCGATGTATCGATCACAATATCGGCGCTTTCCTTGACGTCGGCCAGGATCTCCCGCTCCAGGACCAGCCCTTCCCGCACCGAAGCCTCGGCCAGAGGATGTTTCCTGCGCGTCTCATTAAACCGCCGGATCAACACCTCCTGGGAGGCCTCCAGAAATAGAACCCGGAAATTCACATTCCGTTTCCGGATCACCTCCAACATCTCCCGGTATCGCTTGAGAAAACGCTTTTCCCGGATATCGACGACCAGGGCAACCTTGTCGATTTCGCTGCCCCGCTGTCCGCACAGTTCCAGGAATTTCGGAATCAGTTCGATGGGGAGGTTGTCGACACAGAAAAAGCCCATATCCTCGAACTGCCCGATGGTCGTACTCTTCCCGGACCCCGAGATGCCGCTGATAATCACCAGGTTAAGCATCTTCCTTTTCATGCTGACGGGTAATCCTCTTCATGAGTCGTTCTTCAAAACGGCGTGCGGAAAAATGACCGGCCGTTTTCAGAAGGTGATTCCGGGCCGCCACTTCCATGATCAGTGCCATGTTTCTCCCGGGCCGGACCGGCATCTGCAAAAAGGGCTTCGGGACATCCATGATCTTATAAGTCCGCTCATCAAGTCCCAAACGTTCAACATTGTCTCCCGGGGTCCACTCCATCAGTTCCACCACCAG
>CAYQVN010000097.1:1258-7601 GCA_964420895.1 uncultured Nitrospirota bacterium
AGAAGAGGCACGTTCCGGGCTTCACAGACCGCTACCAGTTCCTCCGGGAGTTTAAGTCCCTTGGTGACAATACAACAGGGGAGCGGGGATTCACTGAACTTGAGGAGTTTCTCTTTACGCTTGTCGGGAGGAAGCGTGAAGAGGTAAGAGATCTCCGTTTCGCCCAGGATCTGAATCTTGGCCGTATCGATGTGGGCCGTATACCCCGTCAGCGCCATGCTCGATTTCTGGATGCGGGGCTTCCGGATCGGGTTTCGCTTCCCCTCTTTGCCGGCGATCCACTCCAGCTCCAACTTGGCGCGATTGGCATCGAAGAGATCCTCCACCGAAATCTCGCATTTGAAACCCTCGTGGTCGGTACCGGTACGCATGAATGCTCCCTGCCTTTCAGGATGCCGTAGACTTCAGGACCATTGATAAACCATTTGGGATAGGGTGTTGGAGATAACGAACTGACGTAAAACAGGATGTCGGAAGCAGAAACATGACGAGCCGGTCCCCCTGCCCGAAACATGCAATACGAAAACGCTGGATTTCACGATCCGTATTTTTCATCTTCCTCGCAAATCAGTTGATAGAGACCATCCGCAGAGGCGGCCTCAAGAAGGCGTTCCCGGAAAGCCCGGTTTTTCAGCACCCGGGAAATCCGTGCCAGCGCCTTGAGGTGGTCTCCCGGTGAATCTTCGGGGGCAATGAGGACAAAGAAAATATGAACCGGGTTTCCGTCCATCGCATCAAAGTCCACCCCTTTGTGGGAGATCCCGAAAGAGAGGACCAGACGGTCCAGATTTTTCAATTTGCCGTGGGGGATGGCAATCCCTTCGCCGATCCCGGTACTCCCCAAGGCTTCCCGTGCCAGAATCACTTCCAGAAAACCGTTCTGATCACGGATTTTCTCGCGGGAATCGAGTAAGGCGGCAAACTCGTTTAAAACCTCTCGTTTATTTTGTCCCTGAAGATCGGGAAGAACCAGTTCCTGATCCAGAATATCCGTCAGTCTCATACTTGGCCTCTCGTTTATTTTCTCTTCACCTGCGTCACCCCGAACCTTTTTTGCCGGGTTCTCCGCTTTTCTCTATCCCACTACTCGTACACCGGTTCGATCAGGCCGAGATTTCCGTCCTTCCTGCGATAGAGGACATTGACCTGTTCCGACGTCGAGTCCGTATAGACAATAAAATCCTTATCCAGAAGATCCATCTGCATGGCTGCCTCATCAACGGACATCGGTTTTGCGGCATATTTCGGCGAACGGATAATGCGGGGTCTGGAAGACCCGGGGGTTTGTTCTTCCCCTTCCGTTCCGGCGGCCTGAACTTCCATGAAGTTTTCATCCTGGAGTCCACTCTTCCCCTTCCCGTCCCAATGCTTCGATTTGAAGCGTTTGAACTGTTTCCCGACGCTCTCGATGGAACGGTCCACCGACTGGTACATATCTTTCGTCTCTTCCTTGGACTGCAGTACATGCCCGCCCACATTACAGGACACTTCTGCAATGTGACGGTACTTCTCTACACAAAGAGTTACCTGGACTTCCGCTTCTTTGTGAAAATGACGTTCCAGTTTCTTCAATTCCTTCTCAATATGAGATCGCAGACCATCGGTCAATTCCATGTGTCTTGCTGTAATATTCAACTGCATAGCATTTCCCCTTTCTCCACTGTCGCCCCTCGCCTAACCAGCCACCACACAGTAGTACACCCCGGTTCATTTCTATTCGCAGAAGAGCTTTACTCCTTCGCTATCGAAAACGAAAAACGCGCAGGCATTCGACGCCCTTTTCCAGCATCCTCCCGATGTTTGGGAAACACGGTCGGGAAGAGTGTTCGGTCATACCAATTGTCTGTGATTGAATCGGCTCGATTCAGAAAAGACCCCCTTCGGATCGTGGGTCGCGTTGTGGCGTTGCAACAAATTACCGGCTCATTCTTCTTCTTTCCGTCGTGGAAAGGATATTCTGTTCAATCCGATATTTTGTGACCGTCCTTCGGGCAATGTCGATCCCCAGACCTTGCAGGATTTCAACGATCTTCTGGTCACTGAGCGGTTTTTTCTGGTCTTCCCCCATGATAATCTTGCGAATCCGTTCCTGGACACTGATCGACGAAACCGTCCCGTCCTCCGTTCGAAGACCACTGCAGAAGAAATATTTCAGCTCAAAGATCCCGTGGGGCGTATGGACATACTTGTTGGTGGTCACCCGGCTGATCGTTGACTCATGCATGCTGATGTCTTCCGCCACGTCACGCAACACCATCGGCTTCAAGTGCGAAGGCCCCTTCTCAAAAAAGTCCCGCTGAAACTTCAGGATACTTTCCATGGTCCGATAGATCGTTTTCTGCCGCTGTTCAATACTCCGAATCAACCAGAGGGCGGACTTGAACTTCCCTTCCACATACTCCGCCGTGGAGCGATTGATCTGGCTCTTGTTTTTCAACATCCGGCGATAAAAGGAAGAGACCCGCAGGCGAGGCAGACCATCATCATTCAGAAGAATGACAAAATCATTTCCATCACGGACCACATAGATGTCCGGAATGATGTAGACCGGATCTTCCCCGCCGAAAGAACGGCCCGGTTTGGGTTCAAGGTTCTCAATCACCCGGGCCGCCGTCTCAACATCCTCCACCGTCATCTCGAGTTTTCGGGCAATGGCTGCATAATCCCTCTTCTGCAACAAGGGGAGGTAATTCGTAATGATCTCTTCCACCAGGGGAACATCGGTATCGAGTTGCCGAACCTGAAGGAGCAGACATTCATGTAATTCACGGGCGCCCACACCGACAGGGTCAAAACCCTGCACGAATTCCAATGCCCGGGCGATCGCATCCGCCCCGGCCCCCGTCATCGTCTCCAATTCCACCTCGGTCACTCTCAGATAGCCGTCACCATCGAGATTGCCGATAATATTTTCCGCAATGCTTTTCTCTTCATCGCTCACACGGGAGAGGTTCAATTGCCAGAGGAGGTGATCACTTAAAGTGGTTTTCCGGGAAAGGGTATTCTCGTAAGAAGGGGTCTCCCCGTTATCGGCATAGGGTTCATAAGCCTCGTAACCGGACCCCATGGAATCGTTCAGGTAGTGCTGCCAGTCAAAGTCCTCTTCTTTTCTCTCCGCTTTACCGCCCTCTTCCTTTTCTTTGTTCTGTGTGAGGCCCTTTTCCTCGTCCGTCAGTTCCTGGACCTCCTCTTCCAGAACCGGGTTTTCCACCAGTTCCTGATGGATACTCTGAATCAATTCCAATTTCGAGAGCTGGAGAAGTTTGATGGCCTGCTGGAGTTGGGGCGTCATGACCAGCTTCTGTGCCAGTTTCAGATTGAGTCGCGTGTCCAATTGCATAGGAGTCTGAGTTCCTCTCTTTTATCCCGAGTAAGACAACCGTGTAAGTACAAATCGTTCAAGCAATTTCAAAGTTTTTCCCAAGATATTGATTCCGTACCACCGGGTCCTTGGTCACTTTTTCTGGAGGGCCGCTTACTTGAATTTCTCCTTTGATCATTATATACAACTTGTCCGCAATTTTCAACATTTCTCTCGCATTATGGTCCGTTATCAGGACGCCAATCCCTTTTTCTTTCAAGCGCTTAATCATTTCTTCGATCTCTCCCACGGCAATGGGGTCGATCCCGGCGAAAGGCTCATCGAGGAGAATGAAGGAGGGGGAAATCACCAGTGCACGGGCGATCTCCACTCTTCTCCGCTCCCCGCCCGACAGGGTGTAGCCCTTCTGTTTCCGTAAGTGAGCAATCCCGAAATCCCGCAACAAAGACTCCAGACGGTCCTTTTTCTCCCCCGTCGAAAGGGGCATATTTTCCAGGATCGCCTTCAGATTCTGCTCCACACTCAATTTCTGAAAGACCGAGGCCTCCTGAGGAAGGTAGCTGATTCCTTTACGGGCACGCTGCACCATCGGGTATCGGGTAATCTCTTCCTCGCCCAGGAAGACCCGGCCCTGATCCGCCCGAATCAAACCGACCATCATGTAGAAGGTCGTCGTCTTTCCCGCCCCATTCGGCCCGAGGAGACCAACAATCTCACCGGGCGCGATAGAAAGATTGACGTCCCGGGCTGCTTCGCTTCCATTATACCGTTTGACCAGCCCTTCGGCGATCAACAGCGGACCGGCAGGATCACCGGCGGCATGGGTCATTCCCCGCCCCCCTCTTCTCCGGCTTTTTTCCCTTGCCCGGGGTAAAAGAGAAACTTGGGACGTTCCACGGTATTTCCCTCCACCTCCGTCCGGTCCTCATTCAGATAGACCCGTATCACCGGCCCGATCAAGGTATTGCTGCCGTCGGAAACCTTGGCGTTCCCGGTGAGCAACAGGATTTCACCTTCTTCCAGGTATTCCGCCCGGTCGGCCACGGAGGAGCGCGTTCCACTAATGACCTTCACATGTCCCGTCGCCACCACCCGCTCCAGATCTTCGCCGCCGTCTTTGGGATAGGTTTCCACCTTGTCCGCATAGAGGATCATCTCCCCCCGCACCACTTTGACGCGGTCCAGAAAGGTCACGATCCCCGCCTCAAAGTCACCTTCCATCCTCTCCGAGGTAATGGTAATGGGGAGGTCCTTTTCCGGCGGCTCCCCCTGCACGATTACGGGAAGGAAAAGAAGCAGAAACAGAGTCATCCCCCATTTCACTCGCCCTTCTCCGCGTAGTATGTTTTTCCCTGTCATTTTTCCCTTCCCTTGCCGTCCTTCGCCCCGGGCATGATCACCACCCGGACATGGCCCTCCACTTCCAGTTTCTCCCGGTCCGGCCAGTATCGCATCCTGTCCCCACCTGCCATATGAAGATCCGTCTCCAGTCGAACCGGATCATCCGAATAGAGGAGACCTTTCCCCGCCTCCCAGACCAGTTGTTTTGCATAAAGGGAATAACCTGAATCGCTTTGCGCCATGACATCGCCGTTTAGAACAACGCGCTGCTCTTTCTCCCAGTAGTCCCCGTTACGTCCCGTCAGGCGCACAATATTTCCCTCCGCCAGCAACACCTCAATTTTTACTTGATCCAGATGGACCCGCGAATCCTTCAGGAACCGCTCCGCCCGGTCCGCCCAGATCTCCCACTTCCGCTCTCCCTCTTCCCGTTCGGTAAAATGGAATTTTCGAAAGGAGACTTCCGCCTGGTTCGCAATCCGTTGCTGTAATTCTTCCACCCCCCGTTTCACCCCCTCCTTTCGAAGCACCAGGAAATAGAGGGTGATCAAGGATAAAACCAACGCCAGGACTACGAAGGGGATACTTATCTTTTTTGCTGAAATAACAGGCATTTACGTCCTCAACATGATCCGAGTATAACACAGATAAGAGGCGCTCACAACCGAATCTCACAGCCTGCCTCCGCCTGCCGGATTGGCGGCCAGAAGGCTTCTGATTTTCCGTAGAAAGCTCCGGGCCTCAAGACCGCTGACTGGATATGAAGAGTTGAAATTCCCCAGGGGGTCGAGTTTCATAATTCCCAGGGCAAGGAGCCGCCTCACCGCCGGGTAAATCTGATGTCCTCCGGGAAGATCGACAGGGACCTTTGCGGCGGACAACTGACCGGCATCGGTGACCCCCCTTTGCTCCAGGAGTGCGGCAAAGATTCGGGCCGCCTCCCCCCGCGTGACAGGCAGATCCGGTTGGAACCGGTGACCGGAAAAAGAGGACATCCATCCCCGTCGTACCACATTGACGATCTCCATTCTTGCCCAGTGGTCCGACACATCGACTACAATCACCTCCCCAAGCCTTCCGGGGAAGGGATCTGCCGGAAGTTCCATCAACATCAGGACGGCCAGCCCCCCCCGGGTGATCGCATCGACCTTGTTCAGGGGGGTCAGTTCTACGGGAAGCCGCTCCGGCCCCACCAGAGCCCTCTCCGCTCCGGGCGGCAACATCCCCTCCGTCCATGGGCCGGGGTAACATCCACAGATCATGAGGAGGAAGAGAACCCCCACGATCCAAGGGCGTATTCCGAGGCGAAAGAGATTCCGGTCCGGATTTTCAAACGGATTCCGGTGTCTTATGAAATTACATATTCTTTTCAACACTCTTTCACTCCCTTTCGTCCCCCTCAGATCCGGAAGAAAGCAACCCGGAATCCTGCAAGGCACGGAGCCTCCGGCGTGCCTCGGAAGAATCTCCTTGCAACCGGAGGACCCGGCGATAATCTCTCGCCGCTTCTTCGTACTTTCCCATCGATTCATGGGCCGCCCCGAGATACAAATAGGCATCCTGGTAATCAGGCCGGAACCGCAGAAAGGTCTGATATGCGGATGCAGCCTGTTCTGGCCGGCCGGCATCGAGATAGGCCAGTCCAAGATTGGAATAAGTACTTTCATAACGGGGATTCAT
>CAYQVN010000098.1:0-7563 GCA_964420895.1 uncultured Nitrospirota bacterium
TTCCCGCCCCTACACTCCGTTTCGGGGCGACGCGTGCCCCGCTTTTCATTATTCTTCTGTCACCTTCGGTGACAAACATCAAGGTATCTTGGGGTCGAACCCGCGAGGCTTCTCACCCTCTCTTTCTATCATATATGGTTCTCGCAATTCGCTTCGCGAATTGCCATATGTTTTCGTGCAACGAAAACATGGCGGAGAGAGAGGGATTCGAACCCTCGGTAGAGTGTTAAGCCCTACACTCGCTTAGCAGGCGAGCGCCTTCAGCCAACTCGGCCATCTCTCCTGAAATTTTCTTCAAAATTTCATATTGCAATTTGCAATGCAAATTGCTTATTTTGTCGCGAAGCGACAAAATGGCGGAGGAGGTAGGATTCGAACCCACGGTGCTTTCGCACAACGGTTTTCAAGACCGCCGCCTTCAACCACTCGGCCACTCCTCCCGGAGGATCTTTATCCGGACCCGATCATTGCTTTCTTTTCAATCTTCTCAACACCCCCTAAATAGGGGGTCAGGGCCTCGGGAACGATCACGCTTCCATCGGGCTGCTGATAGTTTTCCAGGATCGCCACCAGGGTCCTGCCGACGGCCAATCCCGATCCGTTTAAGGTGTGGACCAGTTCCGGTTTCGCTTTCGGCTCCGGACGGTAGCGGATGGAGGCCCGACGAGCCTGAAAATCCTCAAAATTGCTGCACGAGGAGATTTCCCGAAAGGTATTTTGCCCCGGCAGCCAGACTTCGATATCGTAAGTCTTGGCCGCTGAAAAACCGAGATCGCCCTTGCAGAGGGTCACCACGCGATAATGAAGACCGAGTCGTTGCAGGATCTCCTCGGCATCCATCAGCAGGCCTTCCAACTCCTGGTAGGAGGTCTCCGGCTCCACGATCTTCACCAGCTCCACCTTGTTGAATTGATGCTGACGGATCAGCCCCCGGGTGTCTTTCCCGTAGGAACCGGCCTCTTTCCGGAAACAGGGGGTATAGGCCGTATAGTAGAGGGGAAGCTGGTCCCCGTCAAGGATCTCCTGGCTGTGGATATTGGTGACCGGGACCTCGGCTGTGGGGATCAGATAATAGTCTTCCTTCTCATCCTTGGGTACCCGAAAAAGATCGTCCTCGAATTTCGGAAGCTGTCCTGTCCCGGTCATGGTGGTGCGATTCACGAGAAAGGGGGGCAGAATTTCCTGGTAGCCTTTCTCCCCGGTCTGGATGTCGAGCATAAAGTTGATCAGTGCCCGCTCCAGACGGGCGCCCATCCCCTTGTATAACGTGAAACGTGCACCGGCCAGTTTGACCCCTCGGGCAAAATCCAAAATATCGAGGGATTCTCCCAGATCCCAATGTGCCTGAGGTGCAAAATCAAAGTCCGGGGCGCGGCCCCAGCGCCTGACCTCGATATTGTCCTCCTCCCCTTTGCCGTCGGGGACAGAGTCGTTGGGAATGTTCGGGATCCGGAGCAGGATGTCGCGGATGTCATCATCGACGCCCGTCTTCTTCTGCTTCAGCTCTTTGATCCGTGCGGAAACCTCTTTCATCTCCTCCTGGAGCGATCCTGCATCCTGCCCTTCCCGCTTGAGCTGACCGATCTTCTTGGATACGACGTTGATTTTATGTTGCGCCTCTTCCAGATGAGTCCGCAAATGGCGGTTTTCTGCATCGAGCTGCACAAATTCATCGAGTGAAAAGGGATCACCCCTCTCGTCGGTCATCCGCTCCATCACCTGGATGTTGTTCCGTACAAACTTGGCGTCAAACATGGCCGACAATCCACAGCATGACTTCCGGAAGCTTGGCAGTCCCGCAGACTGCAGACCTTGCGGAAGAGATAATCATTGCAAACAGGCTCTTCACCCGCAAAAACAGAAGAGATAAGTTACCATTATGACCTGAGGAAGTCAAACGGTTTTACCCGGAAGGGAAGGAAAGTCATTTCTTTTTCGATGCACCCCCTGACTTGCCGGCGTTTTTCTTTTTCAGCAGGGCATCGAGCTTTCTCAGAATCACCTCTTGGTTGGAATATTCCTTTTCCAGAGAGGCAAGCTGTTCCAGGGCCAGGTCGATCTCCCCCATTTCCTCAAGGGAATTGGCCAGTCCGAGGCGGGCATTTCGCAGGAGGGGACTGTCGGGATAGCGGGTCAGAAAAGTCTCATATGCACGCCGGGCAGCGGCAAAATCACCTTCCCGTTCATAGGCAACGCAAATCCGGTAGGCCCCGTCATCCCGATATTCGCTGGTGCCATACCGGTCGAGGAGAAGAGAGTATTCAATACGGGCCTGATCATACTCTTTCAGGGCCATATAGCTCTGCCCGATCTGGTACTGTGCCTCGCCGACCAGCCGAGATGCGGGAAAACGATCAATGAGGCGCTGTAGCTCGGGGATGGCCTTTTTGTAATCCTTGAATTCCTGCAGATAAATCTCTGCAATATTTTTTTGCGCCTTTTCACCGTAACGGGAGAGTCTCCCATCGTCCGAAGCTTTCCGGAAAAAACCGATTGCCTCTTCCGGCTGATGCTTAAAGAGTCGGTAGATCTCGCCGATCCAGTAGTACGCTTCCTGAGCGGTTTCCGTATGAGGGGAATTAGTGGCCGCTTTGGCGTAGGAGGAGAGGGCTTCTTCCACGCGGCCCTCTCGCAGGGCATCCCCGGCCCGGAGGAACAGCTCCTCCGACGGGTCATCATGGCAGGCCGCAAAACTCAGTAGAAGGAGAATGAGCAGATACCGTAGAATTCCCGGCCGGTCATTCCTCTTCACTTTCTTTTTCTGCAAGGGTTGCCACACCGGTGACTTTGTCTCCCTTTTCGATCCCGATCAATTTCACGCCCTGGGTATTCCTTCCGATCACGGAGACCCCTGCGATCTTCATCCGGATGATCTGTCCTTTTCGGGTGATAATCATCAGGTCGTCTTCATCGGAAACCTGTCGGACGTTGATCACTTCGCCGTTCCGTTCCGTGGTCTTGATGGTAATCACGCCCTTTCCTCCGCGGCCCTGGACAGGATACTCGGAGATCTTCGTCCGTTTCCCGAATCCATTTTCCGTCACCGTGAGGAGTGTTTCCCCGGGATTCACCACTTCCATGCCCATCACTTCATCCTCTTGCCGCATGGAGATCCCCTTGACGCCACGAGAAACTCGCCCCATGGGACGCACTTCGGTTTCATGGAAACGGATGGCCATGCCATCACGGGTCCCCAGCAGGATGTCGTGATCTCCGTTGGTAATGCCGACCCGAATCAACTGGTCACCGGCATCGAGGGAGAGGGCCATGATCCCCGTCGTCCGGGGATGGCTGTAGGCCGCCAGGGTGGTCTTCTTGACGATCCCCCGATGTGTCGCCATAATGATATATTTGCTTTCATCAAATTCCCGTACCGGAAGGGTGGCGGTAATCGTCTCTTTGGGTGAGACCTGGAGCAGGTTGACAATCGCCTTGCCCCGGGCGGCCCGTCCCGCCTGCGGGATCTCGTGTACCTTCAGCCAGTAAACCCTGCCGATATTGGTGAAAAAGAGGATATAATCGTGGGTCTGCGCCACAAAGAGCCGCTCGACGAAATCCTCCTCCTTGGTCCCCATGCCGGTGACGCCCCTTCCGCCCCGCTGTTGTGCGCGATAGAGGCTGACGGCATTGCGCTTGATGTAGCCGGAATGGGAAATGGTAATGACCATCTCCTCTTCGGCGATGAGATCTTCCACTCGCAGCTCGGCGGATTGGGCGATAATTTCACAGCGTCTTGGATCGTCGTATTGATCGCGGATCTCTTCCAGTTCTTTCCGGATGATCTTAAGGACCTCTTCTTCATGTTCCAGGATATATTGCAGCTTTTTGATCAGGGCCTGGGTCTCCTTCAGGTCGGTGAGCACTTTCTCCCGCTCCAGGCCGGTGAGACGTTGTAGACGCATCTCGAGGATCGCCTTGGCCTGTTCCACACTCAACTTGAATTTTTTCATCAGACCCGTCCGGGCCGTCTCCGGATCCTTCGACCCCCGGATCAGTTTGATCACGGCGTCCAGATTGTCGAGGGCAATCTTGAACCCTTCCAGGAGGTGGGCACGGGCCTCGGCCTTCCTGAGATCAAAGAGACTCCGGCGGGTAACGACCTCCTTGCGGTGGTCAAGAAAATGGAGCAGGATCTCCCGGATCCCCAGAACCTTGGGCTGGTTATGGATCAGGGATAGAAGGATAATCCCGAAGGTGGTGCGAAGAGGGGTGTGTTTAAAGAGCTGGTTTAAGACGACCTCGGCGATCTCGTTTTTGCGCAACTCCATGACGATCCGGATCCCGTCCCGGTCGGACTCGTCCCGCAGGTCGGTGATCCCTTCGATCTTCTTGCTCTGCACCAGCCGTGCAATCTCTTCCAGGAGCCTCGACTTGTTCACACTGTAGGGAATTTCCGTCACAATGATGGCGTCTTTGGCTCCCTTGCGCGCCCCTTTTTCCACCAGTGTCCGGGCCTGCAGCATTACTTTGCCGCGGCCCGTGGCATAGGCCTGCCGGATCCCTTCACGGCCGAGGATAAACCCGCCCGTGGGAAAGTCCGGACCCTGGATCACTGACAGAATCTCCTCCAGAGTGGCATCCGGTTTGCCGATGAGCAACATCAGGCCTGCGATGATTTCTCCGAGGTTGTGAGGTGGAATGTTGGTCGCCATCCCCACGGCAATCCCCGCCGATCCGTTGATCAGAAGGTTGGGAATGCGGGTCGGCAGCACGGAAGGTTCATCGACAGAGCCGTCGAAGTTCGGCATATAATCGATGGTCTCCCTGTCGATATCGGCCAGCATCTCCTCGGCAATCTTCGTCAGCCGTGCCTCCGTATATCGGTAAGCCGCGGCCGAGTCCCCGTCGATGGATCCGAAATTCCCCTGGCCGTCGATCAGCGGGTAGCGCAGGTTCCATTCCTGGGCCATCCGGACCATGCTGTCGTAGACGGCGGAGTCACCATGGGGGTGGAATTTTTTCAGCACCTCCCCCACAACCCCGGCCGATTTGGAGTACTTCTTGTTGGAGAGGAGCCCCTCCCGAAACATGGCATAGAGGATGCGTCGGTGGACCGGCTTGAGACCGTCGCGGACATCGGGCAGTGCCCGGCCGACGATGACGCTCATGGAATAATCGAGATAGGCCCGCTTCATCGTTTCTTCAATATTGACGGGCAGTACGACTCCTTTTTGCTCCATGGTGCTCCTTTATGAAGACGGGGGACCCCCGTCTTCATTAGATGTCGAGGTTCTTGACCTTCAGTGCATTATCCAGAATAAAGGCACGCCGTGGTTCTACCTGGTCCCCCATGAGGACGGTAAAGATCTCATCCGCTTCAATGGCGTCTTCAATTTTCACCTGCAGCAATCTTCTTTTTTCCACGTTCATCGTCGTCTCCCAGAGCTGTTCCGGATTCATCTCGCCCAGCCCCTTATAACGCTGAATGGAAAGGCCCTTCTTGCCACGATCGAGGATGAAGTTGACCAGTTCCCGCGAGGTGGTAAATTCGGCGCTCTCTCCATTGTCCTGCACCCGATAGGGGGGCATGCCGAGTCCCTGAACGTGGGGATTGAGAAGTAAAAGCTCTTTGTATTCCGGCGACTCGAGCAGTTCCTGACCGATCTCCCCTTCCCGGGGTCCGCCGTTCTGCCGAATCTGAAAGAGGACCTTGTAGCAACCGTATTCCTCATCGGGCTTCACCGTAAAGACGGCGCTGGAGAGTTCCGGGAAAAAGATTTTCAGATACTTCTTCACACGCTTCATCCCCGCTTCCAGGACCTTTTTGTTCTTCAGGGTCTCTTCGTCCACTTCGCCTTCCAGGACCATTGCGCGCAACAGGTTGGCGCTGATCCGTTTCTTACCAAAACGCTCCAGGATCTTTTCATAACGGACGAGATTCTTTAATATCTCCACCCCCTTCTGGCTGGTGAAGGTCTTCTCCCCGTCCTCCTTAATCATCTTCAAACCGTTGATCCCGGCATTCAAAAGATAATCTTCCATCGCCGCCTCGTCGGGAATGTATTTCTCCGCTTTTCCCCTTTTGACTTTGAAGAGAGGAGGTTGTGCCAGGAAGAGGTATCCTTTTTCAATGAGGGGAAGCATCTGCCGGTAAAAAAAGGTCATCAATAGAGTGGAGATATGCGCCCCGTCCACATCGGCATCGGTCATGATGATGATCTTGCCGTATCGGGTCTTGGAGATGTCAAAATCGTCCTTGCCGATCCCCGTACCGAGAGCCGTGATCAGGGTCTTGATTTCCTGGGAGGAAAGCATTTTGTCGTACCGGGCCTTTTCCACATTGAGGATCTTTCCCTTGAGAGGAAGGATGGCCTGGGTCCGCCGGTCCCTCCCCATCTTTGCCGACCCGCCGGCCGAGTCACCCTCAACGATGAAGATCTCACTACGGGCGGGGTCCCGCTCCGAACAGTCGGCAAGTTTTCCCGGCAGGGTCCCGACCTCCAGAAGGCCTTTTCGCCGCGTCAGGTCCCGGGCCTTGCGGGCGGCGTCCCGGGCCATGAGTGCATTGACGGACTTCATGATAATCTTTTTGGCAACCGAGGGGTTCTCTTCGCAGAAGGTCCCCAGGGACTCATTGACGGCCGCTTCCACGATCCCCTTGACATTGCTGTTTCCCAATTTCGTTTTTGTCTGTCCTTCAAATTGCGGATCGGGCACCTTCACGCTGATGACCGCCGTCAAACCTTCCCGGACATCATCGCCGCTTAAACTCTTTTTGACCTTTTTGAGCAGGTTGTTCTGCGTGGCGTAGGCATTGAGGGTCCGGGTCAGGGCGGACTTGAACCCAATCAAGTGGGTTCCGCCGTCGATGGTATTGATATTGTTGGCGAAGGAAGAGAGATTTTCCGAATAGCTGTCGTTGTACTGCATGGCGATTTCGATGGCGATCCCCTCCCGTTCCAGCTCCAGGTAGATCGGTTTCTTCTGTAGGGGGGTCTTATTCTTGTTGAGATGCTCCACAAAGGAGGAGATCCCCCCTTTGTAATGAAAGAGTTTTTCTTCTCCGCTCCGCTCATCGGTCAATGAAATCTTGAGGCCCTTGTTCAAGAAGGAGAGTTCCCGGAGTCGTTTGGAAAGGATATCAAGGCTGAACTCCGTCACCTCGAAGATCTCCCGCATCGGCCGGAAGGTAATCTTGGTCCCCCGCTTCTGGGTCTTACCGATTTTCCGCAACGTCCCGGTGGGCACACCCTTTTCGTATCGCTGTTGATAGACGGCGCCGTCACGCCGGATCTCCAGTTCCAGCCATTCCGACAGGGCGTTCGTAACCGAAACCCCCACACCGTGAAGGCCGCCGGAGACCTTGTAGGAGGCGCTGTCAAATTTCCCGCCCGCATGGAGCTTGGTCATCACCACTTCGGCGGCGGGAATTTTTTCGGTGGGATGTTTCTTCACGGGGATTCCCCGCCCATTGTCGATGACAGTGAGACTGTTGTCCATGTGGATGGTCACCTGAATTTCCGTGCAGAAGCCTCCCATGGCTTCATCGACACTGTTGTCGATGACCTCGTAGGCGATATTGTGCACACCATAGTTCCCCGTATCGCCGATGTACAAGAGCAT
>CAYQVN010000099.1:0-7547 GCA_964420895.1 uncultured Nitrospirota bacterium
AGATCCTGATTCACATCCACCGTCGCAGTCTTCCGGACACGATTCAGCCAGGCCATCAGCAGACTTTTCTGTTTGGCCTCCAGCAGCGTTTTTCTGATCTCCTCCTTCGCATCCCCATAGGCAGACTCGTCCGCCGGGAGCCTTTCCCGGAGAAAGAGGACATAGGCCCCCTGCTCCGTCTCGATCCGGTCAGCGGGGTTTTCCGCCGTCAGGGTAAAGGCAGCCTTAGTAAAATCCGGAGAGACGGGCGATTCCGACCGGGTGAAGGGCTCGGCAGTCTTCGTCTCGGCAGCCTTCGCCTTTTGTGCAGCCTCGGCAAAGGCCGTCTTCTCATTCAATGCCTGCACCATCTCTTCCGCCGCCCTCCGGACATTCGCACGACCCTGCTCTGCTGTCACCGCCTCGTTCACCTTCGCCCGCACCTCCTCGAGAGCCGGGATACGGGGCGGATGACGCTTGATCACCTGAAGCAGAAGATTGCCGCGATCCCCCTTGACGACCCCGCCCACGCCATCGGCGCCGGCGGCAAAGGCCTCCTCGTTGAATTTTCTTGTAAGGTCCGCAGGGATTCCCGTAATCCGGTTGTCAGATCGGGCAAAGTACCCCGTTTCCCGAAGCGGATATCCCGCCTCCTGGATCGCTCCCTGGAAGTCTTTGCCCTTTCGGATCTCGGCATAAAGACGCATGGCCTTTTTCCGGGCATGGCGAAGACCCTGTGTAAGTTTTAATTCCCCTTCAATCTGGGGCCGTACCTCTTCGAAGGATTTTTCGATGGCCTCCTTGTGATCTTCCACCTTGATGATATGGAAGCCGAACTTCGACTGGACAATCCCGCTCGTCTCGCCCGGCTGCAATGCGAAGGCGGCATCTTCGAAGGCCTTCACCATCTGCCCCGATTCAAAAAAACCAAGGTCTCCGCCGCGGGAAGCGCTGGAGTCCTCCGAATTCAACCGGGCCAGTTCTGCAAAATCTTCACCGGCCTGCACCTTTTCCAGGACCCCATCGATCTTTTTCCGCGCCGCCTGCAGCGCCTCCCCGTCGGCATCCTGGGGGACCCGCACCAGGATATGACGGGCACGGATCTTCTCGGGCTGTACGTACTCCTCCTGGTTCTCTCTGTAATACCGCTCCGCTGCTCCCTGGGGGAGGGTGATCTCATCAAAAAAATCCTGCGGCGTCAGGTAGGCATAGAGGACATTGATCTCTTCTTTCGTCCGGAAATCCTCTTTCCGCTTCTCATAATACGCCTGCGCAGCAGACTCTTCCACCTCTCCCTCCGGTTGATGGCCGTCGGCACGAAGCAGGGCATATTCAATGACCACCTTTTCCCTTTGGGCCACAAAGGCCTGATGGATCTCTTTTTCCGAGATCTTGGCGGAATCCCCGATAAGCTCCTGCAGTTTCTGCACCTGCAACCCCTCCCGCTGCCGTTTTTCAAAGGTGGTCGGTGTCATCTTGAAATACTGGGAGAGGGCCGTCCGGTAGGCCCGGTTACTGAAGGCCCCGTTTTCCTGAAAGTAGGGGAGTTCCTCGATCGCCTTTGCCAGCTCTTCATCAGGAATCGCAACGCCCATCTTCCGGGCCTCGGCAAGAAGAAGCCTTTGGCTGATCAACCCCTCCAGGGCCTTCTCCTTCAGGTTGAGACTCTTCACCAATTCCGCCGGGAGATCCCGAAACTGCTCCTCCATCCGCTGTAGTGCGCGCTCATATTCCACGGTGGAGATCTCGTCATCGGCAACCTGGGCCACCCAGTTCTCACCCCGCTTGCCGCTCCCCCGGCGGGCGCTTCCCACTCCCCAGGCATAAAAGATCGTCGCCAGGAAGGCACCGATAATAAACCACATCACTACAGCCTTCATTTTGTTGCGCATCAGATAGAGCATCGCTTCCTTCTCCTTTGTATTAAGATCAATAAACTTGTATCCACAAGTTTATTGATCTTAATACAGGGGAAATCAATTTACAAACTAAAATTGACCCTTCCCGCAGAGATTTCTCTTGAAATAATCTCATTTTTTCATTATATTTAATATAGTTAGCCTGATTCATCCCTTTGCCGGAAAAACTCTCAGCCAACCCTTTTCTGCCAACAAAGGAGTCGATTCCATGATCTTGGATACGATCTTAAGCTGGGTCTCAAGCGACCTGGCGATCGACCTCGGAACCGCCAACACCCTGGTCTATGTCAAAGGCAAGGGGATCGTGCTGAACGAACCCTCGGTGGTCGCGATCCAGACCGACACCGGCAAGGTCTTAAAGGTCGGCAAAGAGGCGAAGATCATGGTGGGGCGGACGCCGGGAAATATCGTGGCCATCCGTCCCATGAAGGACGGCGTCATCGCTGATTTCAAATATACCGAGGCGATGCTCCGCTACTTTATCCAGAAGGTGCACAATCGCAAATCGCTGATCCGCCCCCGGATCATCATCAGCGTCCCCTCGGGAGTGACCCAGGTGGAGCGACGTGCGGTTCGGGATTCGGCCCAGTCGGCCGGCGCCCGGGAGGTCTACCTGATCGAAGAGCCGATGGCCGCAGCCATCGGGGCCGGCCTGCCCATCACGGAAGCGAACGGCAACATGGTAATCGATATCGGCGGCGGAACCACGGACGTCGCCATCATCTCCCTGGCGGGGATCGTCTTCAGCAAGTCGGTGCGGACCGGCGGGAACAAGATGGACGAGGCGATCATCCAGGCGATCAAGAAAAAATACAACCTTCTCGTGGGGGAACGAACGGCCGAAGAGATCAAGATCGAGATCGGCTCGGCCTTCCCTGTGGAGGAGAACAAGAACCTCGAGGTCAAGGGACGGGACCTCGTCTCGGGCATTCCGAAGACCATCGTCATCAACGAAGAGGAAATCCGGGATGCCCTCAATGAACCGGTCTCCCAGATTGTGGAAGGGGTGAAGACCGCCCTGGAAAATACCCCCCCCGAACTCTCGGCCGATATCGTGGACAAGGGAATCGTCCTGGCCGGCGGCGGGGCGCTGTTACGGGGGCTCGATATCCTGTTGCGGGAAGAGACCAGCCTTCCCATCACCATTGCAGACGATCCTCTCTCCACCATTGTATTGGGTACCGGCCAGGCCTTGAACGAGATCGAGTTGTTGAAGCAGATCTCCATCCGCTGATCTGGCCGCTGCCCCGGATGGATCCACGGGTATGTCCACCTTACTTTCTCATTTTCGGCAATCTTTGACGCTCCTGGCGTTGCTTCTTTTCTCCCTGGTCCTGATGACCAGCCAGGCCGGCGAGGAAAAGGGGATGCCCCATTATACCTCCTTGCTCTTCGAAGGGGCCTCCTGGGTGGAAACGGGACTTTCCTCGATGGTTTCCGGGACGATCGGTATCTACCAGGGATATTTTCACCTGGTGGACGTCAAGAAAGAGAATGACACCCTCCAGGAACGGGTCGCCCTCCTGGAAAACAAACTTCATCTCCTCCAGGAAAAGGCGGTGGAAAACGACCGCCTGCGTGCTCTCCTCCATTTTCAGGAGAATCGCCCCTTTGCCCTTCTGCCGGCCAGTGTCGTGGGCAAGGATTTCAACAGCTGGTCCCGCACCCTGGTGATTAACCAGGGAAACCAGTCCGGCGTTGAAGCGGGAATGGCCGTGGTCCGACCGGAAGGGGTCGTCGGAAGGATCTTGACCACCTCGAATCATTTTGCCCTGGTACAGCTCATCCTGGACAGCAACAGCGATATCCCCGCGATCCTCGAGCGGACCCGGGCGGAAGGGATCGTTTCCGGAAAGATCACCAACCGCTGCAGGATCAAGTATCTCAACCGCTTGGCCGATGTCACCGTGGGCGATCGTGTTCTCTCCTCGGGGCTGGGCGGCGTCTATCCCAAGGGACTCGTCATCGGCACCGTCTACAGCGTACACAAGAAGAATTACGGCCTCTTTCAGGAGGTCATCATCACCCCGGCCGTCGACTTTGCAAAAACGGAAGAGGTATTTGTCGTAAAAAACCGCCGTCTTTCCGAGTATGGAGAGTTAATGAAGAGTAGACAGGAATGAAACCGCTTCCCTACTTGCTTCTGATCACCCTCGCCGTTCCGGTCCAGATCCATCTGTTGAGTATCCTTCCCTTCTCCTTTCCCCTGGATCTGATTCTGGTGATCACCTTCTATGCCGGCTATTTTCGCGGAAAAAACCGGGGGATGTTCATCGGCGCCTATCTCGGCCTTCTGACCGATGTCCTCTCGGGAGAACTGCTGGGCAGCCAGATGTTTCTCAAGACCTTGATCGGTTATGTGGCGGCCGTTTTCGGCTTCGGTATCTTCAGCAAGAACCTCGGTGTTCATTTTCTGCTCCTCGTCATCATCTCCTTGATCAATGGTTTTTTCAACCTCTTCCTGCTGCACCTCTTTCAGGAAGGAATCCCATTGCGGGATGCCTTGACGACCTTGATCCTGCCTGCCGCCTTCTGGAATGCACTGATCGGCTCCCTCTATCTCTTTCTGAGTCAGCGATGGGCTCGCAACCGGCAGGTCTTCGCTCAAGCGGGAAACCCGGAGTAACGGCAGCGAAAAACGGAGAGAATTCCTTGAGTCTCAACCTGTCCCATCCCTCTCTTCAACTCTTTCAAAGACGGATCCGCGTGATCGCCGTCTTTCTGGCCGGTTTCTTTGTGCTTCTCATCACCCGGGTCTGGTACCTTCAGGTCCTCCAGGGAAACTTTTACAAAGATCGTTCCATCAAGCAACGAACCCGGGTACAGCGCGTCCTTTCCCAGCGCGGCGAATTTCTCGACCGGGAGGGACGGGTCCTCGTTGACACCCAGCCGGGCTTCAATATCACGATCACCCTGGAGGATGTACAGGATCTGGATCAGACCCTTCAGCTTCTCTCCCGCCTCACGTCCATCTCCGAAGAAGAGGCCGAGGAAACCATCCGGCGGGCACGGAAAAAGGGGACACCGGCCTTTCAGCCGATCCGCCTCTTCACGAATGTCGACTGGAAGACCGTCGCCCTCTTAGAGGCGAACCAGATGGACCTCCCCGGGATCTCCGTCTCGCCGGAACCGTTGCGAAATTTTCGTTACGGCGACCTCTGCGCCCACGCCTTCGGCTACTTGGGCGAGATCAACCGCTCGGAACTTGCCAGTCCCTCTTTCCGCGATTACCGGATCGGAGATGAAATCGGGAAAACCGGTCTTGAAAAAATCCTGCAACAAGAACTCAAGGGGGTGGACGGTTTTCGCCAGGTGGAAGTCAACTCCCGGGGGCGCATCATCGATGAGACCGCCGGACAGCCGCCCTTCCCGGGAAACCGGATCTTTTTGACCATCGACCTCGATCTCCAGCGGGCACTGGAAAAGGCTTTCGGCGCACAGTCCGGCGCCGGTGTCGTCATCGATGTCAACAGCGGCGAGATTCTGGCCATGGCAAGCCAGCCGGCCTTCAGTCCGAACCTTTTCTCCGGCGGGATCCCACAGGAACAATGGAATCAATTGCTCCATGACCCTCTCCACCCCCTCACCAACAAGGCGATTTCCGGTCAATACCCTCCCGGTTCCGTTTTCAAGATTGTCATTGCCGTGGCGGCGCAGGAAGAGAAGGTCATCTCCCCCTACGAGACCATTTACTGCCGGGGGTATACCCGTTTCGGCGGGCGGCGTTATCGCTGCTGGAAACGGGGAGGGCACGGCAAGGTCAACCTGAAACGGGCCCTGGTGGAGTCTTGTGATGTCTATTTTTATGAGGTCGGTCAGAGGCTCGGAATCGACAAGATCGCGGAATACGCCAAAAACCTGGGACTGGGAAGTCCCACGGGGCTCCTTCTTGAGGGAGAGCGGGCCGGGCTGATCCCCGACCGGCCCTGGAAGCGGAGGGTCCGAAAAGAGCCCTGGTATCCCGGAGAGACCTTAAGCGCCTCCATCGGTCAGGGGTATATCCTGGCCACCCCGATCCAGCTTGCCAACCTGACGGCTGCCATTGCCAACGGCGGGACCCTCTATCGTCCCCAACTGGTCCGTCGTATCGAGGACTACGAGGGTGCACTCCTCCAAAAAAGGAGCCCCGCCGTGCGACATGACGTTCCCATCTCTTCCAAGACTCTCAATCTGATCGACCATGCCCTCGAAGGGGTGGTCTCGGAAAAACATGGTACCGGCGGACGGGCACGGATCCAGGGCGTACGGGTTGCAGGGAAGACCGGGACCGCCCAGGTGGTCCGAATGCGCCAGGAAGAAGAAGGGCGGGAAGAGCTGCCGGACCGCTATCGGGACCATGCCCTCTTCGTCGCCTTTGCCCCGGTGGACAAACCGGAGGTTGCCTTGGCGATCGTCGTGGAACATGGCGGGCACGGCGGGTCGGCCGCCGCCCCGATTGCCGAGAAAGTCTTAAAGGCCTATTTTCAAAAAACCGGCCGGATTCTGGAGATGGCTGACCGCCGGAACCCCCGGGTCACACCTCAACCTAAGGAAGAAAAACGATGATGCTCGATCGCAGACTGATCACCCATTTCGATTTCGGACTTCTCTTTCTGGTCCTTCTGATCTCCCTGGTCGGGGAAGGGGCCATCTACAGCGCCTCCCATTTTGCCGGAAGCCCTCCCTCCGACATCTACCTCAAGCAACTCTACTGGATCGGAATCGGGATGTTCCTGCTTCTGGCGACAGTCTCCATCGATTACCGCACCCTTCATCGCTATGCCTACCTGATCTATGTCGCAGCCATAGGCCTTCTCCTGATCGTCGCCCTGAGCGGAAAGGTCGGCATGGGGGCCCAACGCTGGATCGCCCTCGGACCCCTGACGCTTCAGCCCTCGGAGTTGACCAAAATCGCTCTGATCCTGGTCCTCTCCCGCTACCTTTCGGACGTCCAGGAACGGGGGGGCTTCACCGCAGGCCGTTATTTCAATGTAGGCCTGCTCATCGGTCTTCCCCTCTTTCTCATCGTGCGCCAGCCGGACCTGGGGACCTCCCTCATGCTCCTCTTCATCTCCATCACCCTGGTCTTTCTCGCCGGTATGCCGGTCCGTTTCTTCGCCTATGCCGGAACGGCGGTTCTGGCTGCTGTCCCATTTCTCTGGCGCTTCCTCAAGGAATACCAGAAGCAACGCATTCTGGTTTTCCTCAAACCCGACCTCGATCCGAGCGGGGCAGGGTACCATATCATCCAATCGAAGATCGCCATCGGATCGGGAGGTTTCCTGGGAAAAGGGATCATGGAGGGGACCCAGAGTCAGCTTCGGTTTCTGCCGGAGCAGCATACCGATTTTATCTTCTCCGTCATCGCCGAGGAGACCGGCTTTCTCGGGACCCTGGTGCTCCTCCTCCTCTTTGCCTATCTCATCTTCAAAGGGATCAAGATCGCCCTGCAGACACCGGATCTTTTCGGGACCCTCGTGGCGACGGGCGTCACCACCATGATCGCCTATTACATCTTCATCAACATCGGGATGACCTCGGGCCTCTTCCCCGTCGTCGGCGTCCCCCTTCCCTTCATCAGTTACGGGGGATCTTCCCTGATTACACTCTTTATCGGGATCGGGCTGATTCTCAATATCCGGATGCGGCGGTTTCACGAAGGGTAGGAAG